>CAYQRT010000221.1:0-4868 GCA_964419695.1 uncultured Spirochaetaceae bacterium
ACCCATATTTTCCTCCACATTCAGGGACGATCGATTGAAGTGAGTCTACCTAATGAACAACTTCTAAAAATCCAGGTTACCAAAGAAAATCCGACTAATTGCCCTGAAGATTGCAAAAAATGCCGTATTTCCAACAGAACAGTCTGTCTGCCCTCTTGACAATCTCAGCTTTCTTCATGTTAAATAGATGAAAATCAAGACATACTTGAAATCGAGCTCTAATCTTTTTGATTGAAACAATTACTGACGGAGGACTATGGTGAATTATTTCCTGACTGAAGAACAACAAGAAATCAAGGCCCTGGCGGCCAAGATCGCCGATGAGAAAATCCGCCCCATCGCGCTGGAATACGATGAAAAAGAGGAATTCCCCAAGGAAATCGTAAAGATCCTGGGCGATGCCGACCTCTACCGCGTCTTTATTCCCCAGGAATACGACGGCCTGGGCGGCGGCGCCTTTGAAATGTGCCTGGTGGTGGAAGAGCTTTCCCGCGCCTGCGGCGGTATCGCCCTGGCCTACGCCGCCTCTGGTCTGGGCATCATCCCCATCCTCCTCTTCGGTACCGATGAACAAAAGAAGAAATACCTGCCCAAGCTGGCCTCCGGCGAGTGGATCGCCGCCTTCGCCCTGACCGAACCGGACGCGGGTTCGGACGCCGGCGCCATCAAGACCACGGCCACGGCCCAGGGCGACCAGTACGTGCTCAATGGCACCAAGCAGTGGATCAGTAACGGCGGCGACGCTTCCATCTATACGGTTATCTGTCTGACCGATCCCACCCGCGGCGCCCGCGGTTCGGCGGCTATGCTGGTGGAAAAGGGCACCAAGGGATTCGATTTCGGCAAGAAAGAAAACAAAATGGGCATCCGGGCCAATTCCACCCGCGAGCTTATTTTCCAGGACTGCAAAATTCCCAAAACCCAGATATTGGGCAAGGAAGGCATGGGGTTCATGGTGGCCATGAAGACCTTTGACCAGTCCCGGCCGGGCGTGGCCTCCCAGGCCGTGGGCATCGCCCAAGGAGCGTTGGACGAGGCCCTGCGCTACTCCCAGGAACGCCACCAGTTCGGCAAGCCCATCTCCAGCTTCCAGGGCATCCAGTTCATGCTGGCCGACATGGCCACCCGCGTGGAAGCGGCGCGCGCCCTTACCTACCAGGTGGCCCGCACCATCGACGCCGGTGAAAAGAACACCGCCAAGCTCTCGGCCATGGCCAAGGTCTTCGCCTCCGACACGGCCATGAGCGTCACCACCGACGCCGTCCAGATATTCGGCGGTTACGGCTACATGAAGGAGTACCCGGTGGAAAAAATGATGCGCGACGCCAAGATCACGCAGATCTACGAAGGCACCAACCAGATCCAGCGCGAAGTCATCGGCATGAACCTGATCAAGGAGACCATCCGCGCCAAGAAATGAGTGAAAGGATAGCGTTTTGAACATAGTCGTTTGTATCAAACAGGTCCCGGACACGACCGACGTTAAAATCAATCCGGAAACCAATACCCTTATCCGCGAGGGCGTGGCCTCGATCATCAACCCGTTCGACGCCTACGCTCTGGAGGAGGCCGTTCGCCTGAAGGAAAAGTTCGGCGGCACGGTCAATGTCATGAGCATGGGGCCGCCCCAGGCCGAAGCCAGCCTGCGTGAGGCCATCGCCCTGGGCGCGGACGAAGCCTACCTCCTTTCCGACCGGGCTTTCGCCGGTTCGGACACCCTGGCCACGGCCTATGCATTGGCCTCGGGCATCCGCAAGCTGGGCGGCGTGGACGTGATCCTTATGGGCCGGCAGGCCATCGACGGTGACACCGGCCAGGTGGGACCGGAAACCGCGGAAAACTTAGGGGTTCCGCACCTCACCGACGTGCGCAAGATTGAAAGCGTGGCAGCGGACGGCACCATCGTCCTGCAGCGCATGCTGGAAGAAGGCTACGTCCGGATCAAGGTAAACGCCCCGGTGGTGATCACCGTGGTCAAGGAAATCAACGAGCCGCGGCTGCCTTCCCTGCGCGGCAAGATGAACGCCAAAAAGAAGGAGATCAACGCCTGGACCGCCGCGGACATGGAAGTGGAACCCAAGCGGCTGGGCCTGACCGGATCGCCCACCCAGGTGGTCAAGATTTTCACTCCCCCCAAACCGTCCGGGGGTAAAATCTTCGAGGGCAGTGTCACGGAAAACGTGAAAGACCTCATCGCCGAACTCAAATCCGCCGGTATTCCGCTCGGCCACGGAAAGGGGGAGTAAGCAATGTCCAGCTCCATCAAGGTCATTGACGAAAAATGCATCGGCTGCGGGTTGTGCGTTCGCGCCTGTCCCTTTGCGGCCATCACCCTGGTGAACAAGAAGGCCGTCATCGATGAAAAATGCACCTTCTGCGGCGCCTGCATTGACGCCTGCAAGAAATACCAAGCGATCGTCATCACCCGTCTCACCTATGAGGCGCACGACGTCTCCGCCTACAAGGGCATCGCCGTGTTCGCCGAACACCGCCACGGCCGCCTGGCCTCCGTGGTGCCCGAGATCATCGGCGCCGGTCTCCAGTTGAAAAAGGCGTTGGGCGTGCCCATCTCCGCGGTACTGGTGGGCGCTGCCGTGAAACCCATCGCCCAGGACATTCTTTCCTATGGCGTGGATGAAGTGTGGATGATCGACAACCCGGAAATCGGCGACTTTGCCGAGGACATCCAGACCGAATTAGTCTATCAGATCCTCATGGAAAAGAAGCCCGAAATATTCCTGGGCGGGGGCACGGTCATGGGCCGGTCGCTGCTGCCCAAGGTCGCCTCCAAGATCAAGACCGGTCTTACCGCCGACTGCACCGAACTGGAGATCGATCCGGACACGCGCTTCCTCAAGCAGACCCGGCCGGCCTTCGGCGGCAACATCATGGCCACCATTCTCTGCCAGAATCACCGGCCGCAGATGGCCACCGTCCGCCATAAGGTGATGAAAGCGGCGTCCCCCACCGACAAAGTCACCGGGAAAGTCGTTGACATGAGCCATATCAAGGTGCCGGCCGCCACGTATGAGGTGATGGATTTCGTGGAGGAGAAATCCGATACGGTCAACATCGTGGAAGCCGATTTCATCGTCTCCGGCGGGCGCGGCATCAAGGACCCGAAAAACTTCACCCTCCTGCACGACCTGGCCAAGGAGATCGGCGGCGCCGTGGGCGCCTCCCGCGCGGCGGTCGACTCGGGTTGGATTCCCTATTCCCACCAGGTGGGACAGACCGGCAAGACGGTCAACCCCAAGATCTACATCGCCTGCGGCATCTCGGGCGCCATCCAGCATCTGGCGGGCATGAAGTCGTCAGACATCATCATCGCCATCAACCAGGACCGCGCCGCTCCCATCTTCGACGTGGCCCATTTCGGCATCGTCGGCGACCTGTTCGAGGTGGTGCCGGAAATCATCAAGCAAATCAAGGGATAACCGTAAAGCACATTCCAGCCGTCCGGCACCGGACGGCTTTTTTATGCTCTTCCACTAAAAAAACGGCACTCGCCTGTAAGGCAAGCGCCGCTCGTGCTTTTCTCCTGAAGGAATATCCAACGCACTAGAACGGATTGCTTCTACTCCTCTTGGGAGGGGGAGGCGTTCTTCTCCATTTTCGCTTCTCCCAGTGTCTATCCCGTTCCCAGGTGCGGTAATGGACGCGGGTGTCGTGCCAACGGACACGCGGTGCCTCGTGATACCGTCCCCGCCAGCCCGAGGGCAGGTGCCTGACCGGACGCGGCACCGTGTTCACGTGCACGGAAACCCAGGAACCTGAGTAGCCGCGGGCCCGGTACCAATGCCCTTGATAAGGCCGCCACCAATAGCCGCCGTAAAAATAGACGTCGTCATATCCGTCCAGCCAGTAGACGTATGTGCCGGGGATGACAATCATTTCAGGATCATCATCGTGAATGACAAGCACCGGGGGGCCGACGACCTTGACGGTGGTAGTGGTCCGAGTGACCGGACGGGAGGCACGTACCGTGGACCGCGTGGTTATCACGCAGTTGCCGAGTACCACGATCAGTGCTGCCAGAAGCAGCAACGGCAGCGTTTTTTTCATCCAAAACTCCTTCCCCCGCTCTTTAAAAAGGGGGTTCGATATGTTTGAGCTGTTTCCGAACTGTCAATCCGGAAATAGAGGCTTCTAGTAGTGAATATAACACATTGGCTTAACTATTTCCCATATACTTTACGGCATATTTGCTGTCAGCAGCGTGTGCCGCCCTACCGTTATTCCGACCCACTGTCCTCATTGAGCACGGCAAGAATCCTCGTGCTTCCCGAAGAAAGTTCTTCCATGGACCCGGAGATGACCTGCAGGGCCTGGGATACCTCAGCCACGTCCTTCTCAAGCCTTCGGAAGGCTTCCTGACTCGAATTACCGGCCTTGCGGGATATTTCGATAGACGGTTGAATTTCCTTGAGATAATTGGAGATCACGGTGACATTGGATTGTATCGAATCGGCCAATTTGCGAATTTCAGAGGCGATCACGGCGAACCCTTTTCCGAATTCACCGGCATGGGCCGACTCAATCGAGGTATTGATGGCCAGAATATTGACCCGTGCCGAAATGTCATTAATGATATCGACCACATCGCTCATCTTGACCAGCTTTACTCCCATGGACTGGATGGCCGTATTGGTGGAATCAAGTTTATCGGAGTTTTCCTTGGTGACCGATACCAGGTCGCCAATCATGCTGATCTTATCGCGGGCGGTCGTGGTAACCCGGCTGATGGCTTCCAGCATGGGCCGGATCAAGCCCTGAATCCTGTCGCTGCGCTCCCTCTCCTCCGCTTCCGTTTGCTCCCGCTGCCTGATCAATTCGGAGCCCATAAGCGAACTGGAGAGCTGCACCTG
>CAYQRT010000221.1:4878-5464 GCA_964419695.1 uncultured Spirochaetaceae bacterium
AAAGCGGATGCACGGCGAACGTATACCGGCGGTCTTGAGGCAGAAATTTTCTTTCAGGCAGCGTATGGGCCGTGTGGTTCAGGGCAAGGGCGTCTTCGCCTCCGCCTTGCCGCTGCCGGTAGGCCAAAAAAAGCGAGGAGGCGCCGTTGGTGGTGGACGCCCGGTAATCCTCAAACACCGAGATAAAACAGGAAAGGATGCGCAGGCGGATCAGCTGATATTTGATCCTTTCCCGCAGTCGGTCAAAATTGAATGTAGTGATCAGGTCCTGCCCCACGGCGGACAACTCTTTGAACCGCTTGTCCAGAAGAATTTTCTGATACGCCTGCGACTGCCGGGAGGATTCCCCCACCAGCACGCAGGCCTGGATGATCTTGTCCTCTGCGTCGCCCGCCTCTTTCCCGGGCGTAAAAAGTATGCTGGCCCATTTTCGCAAGACAAACAGAGCGTGGTTCCAGGCGGTAATCTCCTCGTTACGGAATACTTTATCGAGAAGAAGCGCCCTCAGAAATTCCAGAAAAGCCCCCGGCCGGTCGCCACGCACATCGTCGAGAAACCGCTCGACCGCCTCACGCAGCACCCACCT
>CAYQRT010000222.1:0-5457 GCA_964419695.1 uncultured Spirochaetaceae bacterium
GGTTTTCTCCCCCTCGCAGCGCATGGGGCAGATATACCGGTTGTGGCCGTCCGCCTCGGCCGCGGTCGTGAATTGATTATCGCGGCTTAACTCCTGGAACGAGCATTGGCAGTTGGCCACGCACGACCCGTGGCAGCCGGACTCGCCGCAGATGCAGTCGGGGATGTGTTTATTTTTTGCTTTTGTCATCGTCGCCCGTTTTCACTTCCTTGAGGTGCATGCCGCAGACCGGGCACTGGCCGGGTTCGGGATAGGTCTTGTTTCCTTCGCATTTCATCGGACACGCATAACTCATGACAATACCTCCGGTCTTTTTATCGCTGGTCCTCAAGGCCGGCATAAAGTGAAAATACAAAACCACGGGGAAAAGTCAAATTTACGGAAAGCGGCCGCCCGTGGTAACACCGGCGTTCCGGTACGGGTTGTAGACGCGCAGTTGCGGGACGTATCATTCAATGCCCTGGGCGAGCCAGAGAATAATTTCAAGATCCGCCCGTACCCGCGCGTCCACCTCCGGCCGCTGCGCCTTGACGATCACCCGCTCCCCGCCGGCCAGGGGCTTTTCTTCAAACGGGGAGAAAACCTCCCCCAGCGGTTTCCCGAATTCGCGCCCGATTGTATTTTTTACCTCATCCATGGCGAAGAAAAGAGCACTGGACTGCAGTTTTCGCAGTTCATCGCACAGGTCGCGGGGGAGGAAATCGCCGCGCAAAGAGAGAATTTGACCGATCTTGACGAAGGTGGTGCCCAGCCGTTCCAGGACCCTTCGTATCCTCACCGCCGGAGTTGTAGCATTCGTTGGTGAATGCTACACTGAGCCATGCTTGTACGCGCCGCCCGACTTTTGAGCCGTTCCCGGATACGGCGGCGGCCATCTTCACTACCCGGAACATTATATACTACAATTGCCTGACAAAGGAGGGGGATATGAACGACATTATCAATGAATTTATCAAACACTGGCAGGACTACGCCGTGTTCGCCGGCATGATGGCCGGTTCCGTGATCATCGGCATTCTCCTGTCCACTCTTATCATGTTGGCGCTGAAAAAGATAGCGGGCCGGACTAAAACCAAGGTGGATAATATACTGGTCAAACACATGAGCGGCCCCCTGCGGCTGTTTTTCCCCGTGGTGCTTTTTTACGTCGTGGTTCCGCTTTCCTCCGTCCCCGCCGCGTTCCTGGCCGCGGTCCAGGACGTCATGGGGGTGATCGTCATCATCTGCATCACCTGGATCCTCCTGAAGGCCACGTCCGTGATGGAGGACGTGATCCGGCAGAAGTTCGACGTGGGCGTCAAGGACAATCTTCACGCCCGAAAGGTGCAGACGCAGATACGCGTACTCAAGCGCATCGTGAGTATTGTCATCATCATAGTGTCCGCGGCCGTGATCCTCATGCGGTTCGACGAGGTGCGGCAGTGGGGGGCCACCATCCTGGCCTCGGCCGGCATCATCGGCGTGGTGATGGGGTTCGCCGCTCAGAAGACCCTCTCCACCCTGGTGGCCGGATTCCAGATCGCCTTCAGCCAGCCCATACGCCTGGACGACGTGGTGATCGTGGAGGGCGAATGGGGCCACATCGAGGAGATCACGCTCACCTATGTGGTGCTGCGCATCTGGGACCAGCGTCGGCTGATCATCCCCATCACCTATTTTATCGACCACCCTTTCCAGAACTGGACCAGGGTATCGGCGGATATCCTGGGCACCGTCTACGTGTACTGCGATTACACGATCCCCCTGGAAGCCGTCCGCGGCAAACTGAAAGAAATCTGTCATGCCTCCCCGCTGTGGGACCAAAGGGTCTGTGGTTTGCAGGTAACCGACGCCAGGGAGAGAACGGTGGAACTGCGCGCCCTGGTGAGCGCCGTGGACTCCTCCCGGGCCTGGGACCTGCGCTGTCACGTGCGGGAGGAACTGGTCGCCTACATCCAGAAGAATTTCTCTGACAGTCTGCCCAAGGTGCGGGCTTCCCTGGAGCGGGAGACGGGCGGTCGGGAGGCCGGCGTTTCCCGGGTATAACGCCGGCGCTCAGCCCCCCCCGGAATATACCGAATTTCATGTTTCAAAGAGCGCAATTATATGGTACGATATCCGGGTTCAAATTATGGAAGTAACAGATAATCACCGCACAGCCAACATCTCACTCATTCCCCCCAGCAGTGTCACTAGTACCCCCCTGCCGACGTCATCACCGTGCGTCAGGGACGATGCACCCCGGCCCGGCGCCGACGCCGTCTATACCATCGGGGTATTGGCCAACCATGTCACCAATGCATTTGATGCCGCGGTACTGCAGGGGATTTTCGAGTATGGCCGCGGGCATGGGCTCAACCTGGCCTATTTCCTGGGTGGTGACATCGACGCCCCGATCGGTCCTCGTGCGTCGCGGAACGAGGTATTCGCGCTTCCCACAATGTACAACGTGGACGGCCTCATCGGCGTGTCGAATTCACTTAGCTCGTCCGCTTCCCGGGAACGGATAGGTCGCTTTTACCGGTCGTTCGAACCGCTGCCGGTGGTGAGCATCGGCATTGACCTGGCCGATCGGGCCTGTGTCCTGGCCGACGGTCTGACGGGGTTGAGGTCGCTCCTGGTACATGTGATAAAAACCCACCAGGCCCGCCGTATCGCCTTTATCGGCGGACCTGGTGGCGATGAGCAGACCGTTGCGCGCTATACGGTTTACCGGTCAGTGCTGGAGGAGTTCGGACTCCCGCTGGACGAGCGCCTCGCGTTGCCGGGTTCATTTACCCGGGCATCCGGTGCGGCGGCCGTCTCCCTGTTGCTGGACGACCGCCGTGTTGAATGCGATGTCTTCTGCGCCGCCCATGACGTCATAGCCCTGGGGGCCATTGAGGAGCTCGCGGCGCGGGGTATCAATGTGCCGCGGGATATCATCGTACTCGGCTGCGGCGGCCTGAGCGAAGGCGCCACGGCCTCTCCCCGGCTGACCACGGTCAGACAGCCCGCCTTTGAGATGGGATACACGGCCTGTGAGATGCTGTGCACATCGCTTGGCACGGGGCGGGCGCCGAACGCGAATCGTCTCTTCTTGGCGGCGGAGCCGTTGATCGGTGAAACATGCGGCTGCGGCGCGGGGCGGGCCCGGCGACCGCGCCGGGCCCGCCTGTCCCCCGCGGCGGGCGGGATCGAATCGGTTCGTTTTTCCTGGGGAGACGAGCACTACCGGGCCGTGGTGGAGGCGGGCGAAACGTTATTGGCCGTGTCGTCTTGGGACGATCTCAGGGTCCGCCTGTCCGGCCTGTTGTCCCGGGTGGATGCCGGAAGTTGTTACGTTTCGTTATTCGAGGAGCGGGACGGCTTTCCCCCGCGGAGTTTTTCCAGGATGGTAGCGGCGATCGAGCATAACCAACCCGTGGACCCGTCGTTCACCGCGGAGCGCTTTCTCACCGGGGAACTCGTACCCGGCGGATTAAAAGTGGGACGCGGGAACATTTACCTCGTCATGAACCTCCTCTCCCCCGGTCACCAGCGCGGTTTCGTGCTGTATGAGATCGGCCGCGCCAATCTGGGCGTTCTGGAAGGGCTGACGCTTGAGATCAACCACGCGGTCAACCGACTGGGCGACATACCGCCTGTCCAAGACGCGTTGCTCCCCGCGCAGGATGAGGAGGGACGTTCTTCCGCGGTGAAATACAGTAAATCGAAATTGAGTTTGGCGCAGACCACGTACTATTACCGGAAGATTACCGACCTGATGGAGAAGGAAAAAATCTACCGCCGGCCGGATTTAAATATCAGGCATCTGTCGAAAATGGCCAGTATTTCGTGCCACAATGCCTCGTTTGTGATCAACACGCACGCTCAAACCAATTTCTATACGTTCGTCAACACGTTCCGCGTCCGGGAGGCCATCACCCTGCTTCATATGAATCCTGAGAAAAAAATAATCGATATCGCCTTTTCAGCCGGCTTCAAGGCCAAGTCCACCTTCAATAAGGCGTTCAAGGAATATGCCCGCGTTTCTCCTTCCGCCTACGTCGCCGAGCTGCGGCGGTCGGTGGTCTAAAGAGGCCGCGGAAAGCCGCTGGCCGCGCTCAATCATGGCGCGCGTTCCCCGGGGAATACATGACGGAAATGACTGAAACGGGAAATTATTTCTCAAACGACGCCGTGGCGGCCGCCCTGCCGCCGCAATTCGGATTCTACGGCCGCGCGCGGGAAAAACGGATATGCGAGGACGTCTATGCCCGGATCATGAACGGCGCGCGGGAGATGCTGCTGGTGTCCGGCTACACCGGTATCGGCAAATCCTCCCTGATCATGCACCAGCGGGAACGGGTCCTTGCTTCCGGGGGCCGGTTCGCCTATGGAAAGTTTGATCCCGGCGGACGCAATATCCCCTACGGCGCGGTCATCGGGGCCTTCCAGGGACTCATCGACGAACTGCTCAAGGGCGACGCCGCACAGCGGGAGCGATGGCGTCGGCGTTTTGTCAAGGCTTTAACGCCCAATGGCCGGGTGATCCTCCGCGTGCTGCCGGCGCTGGAGGCGCTCATAGGCCGGCAGCAGGAATTGGCCGCGCTCGGTCCCCTGGAAAATCGCAACCGGTTCCATCTGTCTTTTCAGAAATTCGTCGACCTGTTCCTGGAAGAAGACAGGCCGTTCGTCATCTGTATCGACGACCTCCAGTGGGCCGATTTGGCTAGTTTGAGCCTGCTGCGCAGCCTTTTTGCCGGAGGGGGCGGAGGATCTTTTCTGCTGGTCGGCGCGTACCGTGATAACGAGGTGGATGAGCGGCATCCCTTGACGCTCACCCTGCGGGAAATGGAGATGGAAGGCGCGTCGATCACCCGCATCGCCCTGGGCCCGCTCGACCTCACGGCGGTGCAGCGTTTGATCCAGGACGCGTTTCCATCCACGCCGGACTCAAGCGAGGCGGCGGCCCGCGTCGTACACGAAAAGACCGGCGGGAATCCCTTTTACATTGGTCAATTCATCGGAGCGGGCCTGCGGGAGGGACGTATCCGTTATACGTCGCCCGGCCGCCCGGCCGGCCCGGGACAAACTCCCGGTTTTTGGGAGTGGAACGTGGACGGCCTGCGGGGCCGCCACGTGACGGACAATATCGCCGACGTGCTGAAAATGAACGTGGCGCGGTTCGCGCCGGCCGAGCGTGAAATACTGTCCCTGGCCGCCTGTCTCGGATCGGAATTCGACCTGGACGCCATCGCCACCGTGGGCGGCCGGCCGCGGCAGCGGGCCTTTCAAGACCTGGCCCCCTTCATCCAGGAGCGGCTGCTGTTTTACATCAACGGACGCTATTATTTTGCCCACGACAAGATCCAGGAAGCCGTTTACGCGCTTATCCCGGAGGACGAAAAGCGGGAGACGCATTGCGGCATAGGCCGGCGCTTGTGGCGTGAAGCGGGGAAGGACGAGATCCCCAATGACGTCTTCCTGATCGCGGATCAATTGAACGCCGGGCGG
>CAYQRT010000223.1:0-5453 GCA_964419695.1 uncultured Spirochaetaceae bacterium
CGCTTTTTTACCGGCAACGAGACCACTTCCATCGCCCTGGGCAAGGTGCAATTTTCGCCCCAGGTGCTCTGGGTGCTGTTGGCCGTGGGGCTGGTGGTGCTGGCCCTTTTCTTCTTTTATAAATACACGCTATTGGGCAAGGCCATGCGCGCGGTCAGCCTGGACCGGAAGGCGGCCCAACTCTGCGGCATCAATGCCCGGTTGCTCGTGACCCTCTCCTTCGTGGTGAGCGCGGCCATCGGGGCCCTGGCGGGCGCGGTCACCTCTCCCCTTACCCAGACCCAATACAACATGGGGGCCGGGCTGGCCATCAACGGCTTTTCCGTGGCCATCCTGGGCGGCCTGGGCAACAGTTTCGCCGCCGCCCTGGCCGGTCTCCTCCTGGGGATCCTGGAATCGTTGACCGTGGCCGTCATTCCCAACACCTTCAAAGACATTGTGGCCATCGTCATCCTCCTCCTTATCCTTTTCTTCAAACCGAGCGGGTTGTTCGGCAAGCGCGAAGAAAACGCGCTCAAGGAATTTTAATCATGAGCTGGAGGCGCTATCTTCCCGTGGGGGTCTTCGTGCTCGTGCTCGTGTCCCTGCACCTCCTGGTGACCGCGGCGGACGTTCCCTTTTATCTCACCCAACTTACCATGGCGCTCTACTACGCGCTGGTCGCGGCCGGACTCTGTCTGCTCATGGGCTACGCCGGACAGATTTCCATGGGGCACGCCGGCTTCTTCGGCATCGGCGCCTACCTGCAGGCCTTTCTCGCCACCGCCGACTTCTCGGGTCTCAAGGGCACGCCGCTGGTGGGACTGCTCAACTCTCTCGGCCTGCTCATCCCGGGACAGGACCTCTACGGCGGCGAATTGCTTACCCTCTCCCCCTGGATCGCCCTGTTGATCGTTTTGGGGGTCACCGTCATCATCGCCTTTTGCATAGGAATTCCGGTGCTCAAGCTTAAGGGGCATTACCTGGCCATGGCCACCCTGGGCTTCGCCATCATCGTGCACGAGCTGGTGGTGGGGATCGACGTGTTCGGCGGGGCCGATGGTATCAGCGGCGTACCGCCCTTTTCACTGCTGCCCGGCGTCTCTGTATCCGGGGACATGGACGCGCGCGTTCTCAACTACTACATCGCCGGGGCGGTGCTGGTGGCGGGCATCGTCGTGGCCCTGCACATCATCCACTCACGGGTGGGGCGGGCCCTGCGGGCCATTCACGGAAACCAGACGGCCGCCTCCTCCCTGGGTATCAATGCCAGCCGCTACAAACTGGCAACGTTCGTGCTTTCCGCGGTATTCGCGGCCGTGGGAGGGGCTTTTCTGGTGCATTTCAATGCCGCCATTGGGCCCACGGATATTGATATTATGAAATCGGTGCGCTTCGTGGCGGTGGTGGCCGTGGGCGGCATGGACAACCTGTGGGGCGTGGTCTATTTCGGAATTTTACTGAACTTCATTTCCCTCAGGCAGGTTTTCGGCTCATTTGACGACATCTTCTTCGGGGTGATACTGATCGTCATCATGCTCTTTCTGCCCCGGGGCCTGATACGCAGTTTCTACTTTACCCGGATCAAGGATCTCCTGGCCCGCGGGTATCGGTTTGTGCTGGCGCGCCTGGGCGGAGCGGGAGGCAGCCAATGAGCGACGCGCTTCTGAGCGTCCATGGACTGACCCGCCGGTTCGGCGGCGTTACCGCCGTGGATAACGTGAGTTTCGAAGTACCGCGGGGTGTGATTAAATCCATCATCGGTCCCAATGGGGCGGGGAAATCCACATTGTTTAACCTGATTGCCGGCGATTTTCTTCCGCATCAGGGACGGGTGACCCTGGAGGGACGCGTCATCACCGGTCGCCCCCAACATGTTATCGCAGCCGCGGGCGTGGCGCGCACCTACCAGACCACGCGCCTCTTTGAGCACATGACCGTGCTGGAAAACGTAATGGTGGGCCGGCATGTACGGTCCCGGGCCGGATTTATTTCCAGCGTTTTCCGCCTGCCCGGCGCGCGACGGGAAGAAAGAGCCATCGTCAAGAAGGCTGAGGAGATCATCGATCTTTTCGGCCTGGAGTTGCACAAGAAGGAGACCGCCGGCAGCCTGCCGTTCGGGGTCAAGCGGCGGGTGGAGTTCGCCCGGGCTTTTGCCGCCGAACCCAAGCTGCTGCTTCTGGACGAGCCGGCCGCGGGGTTGAACATCTCTGAGACGCGGGAGCTCTCCGCCCTGATCACGGCCATGAAAGGTTTGGACGTGACCGTGCTTCTGGTGGAACACGATATGTCGCTTGTCATGGGTATATCCGACGAGGTGCTGGTGCTCAATGAAGGGGCCCGTCTTTTGGAGGGGCCGCCCCGTGAGGTGCAGCGCCACCCGGACGTGGTGCGGGTCTACCTGGGAGACGACGAATGCTAACGGTGCGCAACCTGCGATCGGGATACGGCGCCCTGCCGGTCCTTAAATCCGTTTCGCTGCACGTGGGGGAACGGGAGATCGTGACCATCATCGGACCCAACGGCGCGGGCAAGTCCACGCTGCTTATGACCGTTATGGGCATAATACCCCTGTCGGACGGCAGCGTCGAGTTCTCGGGCGCTTCCTTAGCCGGCGTGGCGGCCGAGAAGCGCGTGGGCCGGGGGTGCGTCCTGGTGCCCGAGGGCCGGCGGGTATTCGCCGCGTTGTCGGTCCGGGAGAACCTGGACCTGGGGGCCTACCCGGTGCACCGGGCCGGCCGGGGACGGGAGACCCGGCGGGATCTGGCCCGCGTCTTCGATCTCTTCCCGGTGCTCAAAAGACGGGAAAAGCAGCTGGCGGGCACCTTGTCCGGCGGCGAGCAGCAGATGCTCGCCATCGGCCGGGCGCTCATGTCACGGCCGCGGCTGCTCATGATGGACGAACCGTCCATGGGCCTGGCGCCGGTGATCACCTCGGGCATTTTCAAGACGGTCCGCACCCTGCGGGAGCAGGGGCTTTCCATTCTCTTGGTTGAACAGAACGCCAAACGGGCCCTGGGCGTGGCCGACCGGGGCTACGTGCTCGAGACCGGCCAGGTGATGATTGAGGGCACGCGCGAGGAATTATTGGCCAATAATGATGTGCAGCGCGCGTACCTGGGGAAGGATTATTCGGCCATTAATGAATGACGGGAGGCTTACGCGTATGATATACGACCAGGCCCATGAGACAATGGACCGCCGCGCCCTGGAACAGGTCCAACTGGAACGACTGCAAATGACGCTTAACCGCGTCTACCGCAACGTGGCGTTTTATAAAAGCGTTTTCGACTCGGAAAACGTGACTCCGGAATCGGTTCGTACGCTCAACGACCTGCGGCGCCTGCCGTTCACCACCCGGGAGCACCTGGCGGGGGCCTACCCCTACGACATGTTCGCCGTGCCGCTGAGGGATATTGTCCGGCTGCACTCCACGTCGGGCACCGCGGGCCGACCCGTGGTGGTCGGCTATACCGCCAATGACCTCCGCCACTGGTCCGAATGCACCGCCCGTCTTTTGGCCGCGGCCGGCGTGAGCGAACACGACGTGGTGCAGATCGCCTACCATTATGACCTGTTCACGGGAGGTTTCGGATTCCACCAGGGAGCGGAACGGATCGGCGCCTCGGTCATCCCCTCCTCGGCCGCGCCGCCGGAAACCCAGATACAAGTCATGAAGGACTACAAAACCACCGTGCTCCTCTCCACGCCCAGCTTTGCCCTGCGCTTGACACGCGAGTTGGAGGCCCTCCGGCTGCATCCGGAGCACCTGTTCCTCAAAAAGGGCCTGTTCGGAGCCGAGCCCTGGAGCGACACCCTGCGCCGGGAAATCGAGAACAAGCTGCACATAGAGGCCTTTGACAATTACGGGCTGACCGAGATCATGGGGCCGGGCGTGGCGGGCGAATGCGAGGCCCGCGCCGGCCTGCACGTGAACGAAGACCACGTGATCGTCGAAGTGGTCGATCCGGCGTCGGGCGAACCGCTTGCGGCCGGACGGGAGGGGGAACTGGTTTTCACCACCATCACCAAAGAGGGCTTCCCGCTCATCCGTTACCGGAGCGGTGACATCGCGTCCCTGCTTCCCGAGCCCTGCTCCTGCGGCCGCACCTTGACGCGTATTTCCCGCGTGTCCGGCCGCACCGACGACCTGATCTTTTTCGGCGACGTCAAGCTCTTTCCCTCGGACATTGAGAAGGCGCTGCTGGCGGTGGAGGGAACGACCCCGCATTACGAGATCGTCCTGGCCGCGGGTGCGGCCGGGGAGACCATGGAAGTGAAGGTGGAGATTTCGGAAAAGACGTTCGCCATCGACGAACTCAAGGACCTGGAACGGGTGCGGGACGACATTGCCCGGCGCATTGAGAAGGACCTGGGGGTCGCGGCCAAGGTGCTCCTGGTGGAACCGCGGACCCTGGCCCCGGCCACGGGCGCCAAAATCCGGCGGGTCACGGACAAGCGTAAAAAATAAGCCGATACGCCGCTTTCAATTTACACTCACCGCGTTATTTGCTATGCTCTTCCCATAATCAATGCAAATGGAGGTTGTCTATGAAGGGTAATGAGAAAATTATCGCGGTGCTGAACGATCTTTTGGCGGACGAATTAACGGCCATCAACCAGTACATGGTGCATTCGGAGATGTGCGACAACTGGGGATATGAAAAACTTCACACAGCGGACGAAAAACGCGCCATCGACGAGATGAAGCACGCGGAAAAGCTGATCGGACGCATTCTATTTCTGGAAGGGACGCCCGTGGTCACGGAACTCAAGAAGATACATATCGGGGCGGACGTGCCCAAGCAGCACGAGAACGACCGCCAGGCCGAGGAAGGGGCGATCAAGTCCTACAACTCGGCCATCAAGCTCTGTGCCGAGCTGGCGGACAACGGGACCCGGGATTTTCTCCAGTCGATCCTGAACGAGGAAGAGGCCCATATCGACGAGATCGAGGAGCAACTCGATCAGATCGGCCAGCTGGGCATTCAGAATTATCTGGTGGAGCAGATCGGGTAATCACGGGGCGGTATTGCGGCCGGACGGGTGATCCCCGGCGCAGGCGGCGCGTTCGCCTCGCCGGGGATTGTTTTGGAACCGTCCCGGTGAGCGGGGTCGCTTTTCCCTGGAGGGTACGCCGGCCGCCATCATGAGAGCATGAAGAACGAAACCAACGATAAGATAGAAAAGAAACGCCTGACCATCCTCGGCATTCTCAAGGAAGCCAAGGAACCGCTCGGCAGCCTTAAAATCATGGAGCTCATGAACCACATGCGCTACGACATCCGCGAGCGCACCGTTCGTTTCCATCTCCAGGCCATGGATGAAGCCGGCCTTACCGAGTGCGTGGGCCGGCGCGGCCACCGCGTCACGCCCCAGGGGCTGCTCGAGCTTTCCCAGGCCCGCGCCTTTGAGAAATTGGGATTCCTGAACGCCCGCATCGACGAACTCTCGTTTATCATGGGCTTCGACCT
>CAYQRT010000224.1:0-5402 GCA_964419695.1 uncultured Spirochaetaceae bacterium
GCGCAGATGACGTTCTTGATGGGGACGATCCCGACACCGGACTTGCTCTTGATGATGCGTTCGAATTTGAAAAGGATGTCCTCGTCCAGACCGGGCACGATTTTCGTCTCTTCCTTCTCCAGCGTCTTGAGCACCTTTTGCTTCTCCTTGACGTCGTGCTTGATCTTGGCCTGCTCGTCCTTGACTTCCTCTTCCTGCTTGTGAATGAGGACCTTCTCCTTGTCCACCTGGTTCTTGAGGTCGTCCCGCAGGGTCTCCATCTTTTGAATCTCCTTGCGGTAATCGCCCTCCTTGGTCACCATATCCTTGATCTGCTTGTCCAGCGCCTCGTACTCGCGTTGGGTTTTGATCTGGTCCATCTGCTTCTCGTAGGTTTCGCGTTCCTTCTCCGCCTCACCCATCCTGACCGTGAGGTCGCGGGCGCGCGCCATCACGTCCTCCAGGCTTTTCTGCTTGTCCGCGGAGGTCTTCTTGATGCGGTTCAGAAGTTCAATCTTGGTGGTCAACACCTTGGGAATCTCATTGACTTCCTCTTCCACCAGGCATTTCTTAGACAGGACCACCTGCAATGCCTTCAATTTGTCATACACTTCGGTCAGCATGGTTCTCCACCCCTCTTAATAATCAAGATAGTCTTTCAGCTTGCGGCTTTTTTTGGGATGCCGCAGACGGCGCAGGGCCTTGGCCTCTATCTGCCGGATACGTTCGCGCGTTACATTGAAATGGAGGCCCACTTCCTCCAGGGTCAGCGAGTACCCGTCCACCAGCCCGAAGCGCATCTTCAGAACGTCCTGCTCGCGCGGCGGCAGGGACTTGAGTACGGAATTGAGCTGCTGCTGGAGGATGCGGAAGGCGGTCTGGTGGGCCGGATTCTCCACGTCCTTGTCCTCAATGAAATCGCCCAAAAGCGAGTCTTCCTCCTCACCGATGGGCGTTTCCAAAGAGATCGGCTCCCGCGCCACGTTTTTCACCGACTTTACCCGCGACAGGGACCAGCCCAGGTGTTCGGCCACCTCGTCATCACTCGGCTCGCGGCCCAGCACCTGCATGAGTTGGCGCGATTCCCGCATGACCTTGTTGATCTGCTCGATCATGTGCACGGGTACGCGGATGGTCCGCGCCTGGTCCGAAATCGAGCGGGTGATGGCCTGCCTGATCCACCAGGTGGCGTAAGTGGAAAACTTGTAGCCCTTGCGGTATTCAAACTTCTCCACCGCCTTGATGAGGCCGATGTTGCCCTCCTGCACCAGGTCGAAAAAATGCAGGCCGCGGTTGGTGTATTTCTTGGCGATGCTCACTACCAGGCGCAGGTTGGCCTTGATAAGCTTGTCCTTGGCGTTCTTCATCATGATCTTGCCGCGTTCCACGTGCTTGGCCTGCTCGAGCACGCTTTCCAGCCGATCCTCGAATTCCACCTCCAGCTTGTCCAGCTTGCTTTCGTTCACGTGCACGGTGCGGATCAGGTCCTTGATTTTGTCCTGGGGCAGGCTGAGGGAGCGCTCGATTTTTTCGCACTCGCCGCGCTTGGCCAGGCCGCGCACCAGATTGCGCAGCTCCTTGGTGCTCTTGATCCCCAGCCGTTTTTCGATCTTCTTGGTCTCCTTCTGGATGCCGCGCACCTTGCGCACCGCCTGGATGAACTTGTCCGCGATGGCGTTGATCTCCTCCAGCTGGTAACCCACTTTTTTCAGATGGTTGAGGATGTGTGACCGTTTCCTGGCCAGCTCCGTGCTGCTCAAGAGTTCTTCCTTCATGTCCTCGTACTGCTTCTTAAGTTCGTGGTACTCCTTGAGCTTGGGGAACATATCCTTGATCACGTCGCGGTAGAAGAGATTAAGCCGCTTGCGTTCGGCCAGGATCTCCGATACTTCCTTCTTGGACAGGTTGAGTTCCCGGGGATCGCGCTTGGAAAGCGCCTTCCGGCAGATCCGGTAGAACTCATTGATGAGGATGTTGGATTCCAGGATCACCTTCTTGATGATGTGGCCGCCCTCCTCCATCTTCTTGGAGAGGATGACCTCCTGTTCGGCGGTAAGCAGGTTTTCCTTGCCGATCTCACGCAGGTAGAGACGGATGGGGTCGTCGTTGGAGGAGTCCCGCCCTTCCGCGTACACCAGCTTCTTTTTCTTATTTTTATCCTGCCGCTCCTGCTCCTCGTCAATCTGGAGGTCGACCGGTTCCTCCTCCAGTTTGATCTTGTTCTCCTGCAGCAGGTTCATCACTTCCTCGATCTTGTCGCTGTTGACGATGGAGGAAGGCAGGAAATCGTTGACCTCGTCGTAGCTGACGCTCTTCTTTTCGCGGGCGTAGGCCAAAAGTTTCTGGACCGCGGGATCGTTGACCAGTTCAGTTGTCTCTGCCATAGTCCCTCGCTGCTAATTTCTTTAATTCCTCGTCCAGGTACATCTTCTCAAGCTGCAGGTCCCGCAGCACGCCGAAATCGGTGTGATGTCGGTCGTATTCCCGGATCCGCGTATCAATGTTTTCACGCTTGCGCATCAAACTCAATTCCTTGATTCGTTTTATGCTTTTTTCAATATATTCGTCACGGTTAGTGGCGAATTCTTCGGAGGAGGCCTTGGCCGCGAGCATTGTCTTCAGATCCTCGTTCTCCAGACGCGTCAGGATCCTTTCCATTTCGTGCTCGTCGTTCCGGAAGCATTCCTCCAGGGCGATGTAGATGCTGCGGGCCGCGCCGTTCTCCAGATCCTCCAGCCGGATCTCCTTCCTCACCTCGCCGAACGCGATCCCGTCGATGGCCACGGCCAGCATGAAAAGCAATTCCGGATGGGAAGCCGGCGGTGTGGACTCCGCCTCCTCGGCCGGAGCGGGCGTTCTCACCGGACCCCGCTTGAAACGCCGCAGATCGTGCCGCAATGTTTCTTCACGCACATTGAGCGCTTCCGCGGCCGCCTCGACATAGGCGTCCCGGCGTATCTGCGACGGCACCTTCTGAAGAAAAGGCGTAATAAAAACAACGACACCTTCCTTCCCTCGCGGTGTCGTTATGTCGTGATGAGTCATTGCCCTCTTGAGGATATATTGAAACCCATTAATAGAGTATTTTAATATTTTATGCAAGGCCTCCGGCCCCTCTTTTTCCACAATCTCGGCCGGGTCCTTGAGGCGGCCCGTTTCCACCACCGCGGTCTCCATATCACAGGCCTCAAAAATCTCCAGCGCCCGGACCGTGGCCTTGATACCGGCCTCATCACCGTCAAACAGGAGCGCGACTTTGCCGCAGTAACGCTTGAGCAACCGGGCCTGCCGTTCGGTCAGAGCGGTGCCCAGGGGAGCCACGCAATTGGACACTCCCGCGTCATGCATGGCCATGACGTCGATGTACCCCTCCACCAGGTAGACCAGGTCCCGTTCCTTGATCGAGGCCAAAGCGTTGTTGATGCCGTAGAGGTTGGCTCCCTTCTGGAAAAAAAGCGTCTCCGGCGTATTGAGATATTTGGGGCCCGAGTCCGAAAGGCTCCTCCCCCCGAAGGCGACCACCTCATCCCGGGCATTGCTGATGGGAAACATGATCCTGTTGTGAAAATAGGCCTGTTTCCGCCGCATGAACAGCCCGGAGCGCGAGAGGAATTCATCGGAATAGTTTTTCTGGCGCAGGAAATCGTAAAGCCATTCCCGCTCGGGCGGCGCGAATCCCAGCTGGAATTTTTCCTGGATCGCCTGATTAATTCTGCGTCCAGCCAGATAGGCGCGCGCCCCCCGGGCCCACTCGTGGTTTTTCAGGATATGAGCGAAGGAACCGGCCACGCGCGCGTACAGGTCCACATAGGCGTCTTTCCTGGGCGCTCCGGGATCTTCCCGTTGATATTCCAGGGGCACGCCCGCTTTCTTGGCCGCCACTTCCACGGCCTCCAGAAAAGTCATCTTTTCCATTTCCATAATGAAGGTAAACACGCTGCCGCCTTTGTGACAACCGAAGCAGTAAAACACCCCCTTGTCCGGCGTGACCGAAAAGGACGGGGTTTTCTCGTTATGGAACGGGCACAGCCCCCAGTAGCGGCCGCCCTTCTTGGTCAGGGTCACGTAGCCGCCCACCACCTCCGTGATGTCGAGTCTTTCGGTAATCTGGTTGATAACGTTTTCCGGAATGCGTGACCCCATGTCCCTTTGCGTCGACTCCCTTGTCAGTAACTCTTGATATACAACTCTTTGGCCGAGAGGTGTTTCTGGAAGGTCTCGGAAAACTCATGGCGCCCGCTTTCCGGATCCTTGAGCACGAAATACCGGTACGCGGTCTTCAAAGGCATGAACGCCGCGTACAACGCCGTGGCCCCCGGACTGCCGATAGGTCCGGGCGGAAGTCCGTAGTGCTCATACGTATTGTACGGCGAGTCCACGGCGATATCGGCCCAGGTCAGGCGTTGGGGATGCGGCTTTCCCTTGATTTCGGTGAGCACGTAAGCCACGGTGGCGCAGGATTCGAGTTTCTGCCCGATGGCCAGGCGATTGTAGAATACCGAGGCGATGACCGGCGCCTCGTCTTCGCGCCGGTATTCCCGCTCGATGATGGAAGCCATGGTCACGCGGCGGTACAGTTCTTTTTTGTCCATCTCCGTGTAGGCCGGATAGATCTCCGTCAGCCGCTTGAAAAAGGTGCCCACCATCATGGAGACCACTTCCTCGGCCGTCACCTCGTACGGGAAATAATAGGTGTCGGGAAAGAGAAACCCCTCCACCGTCCGGCCGTTGACCCCGAATTTTCCGGTGGTGGCGGGCGAAGAGGCCACGGAGAGGAATTCGGCCGAGGACAACAGGCCGGCCGCCTCGAATTCCCGGGCCGTACGGCGCAGGGTCCACCCTTCCTTGATCGTTACCCGTTTCATCTCCTGTTTGCCGGACACGAGCAGGTTGTGCACGTCCACGGCCGTGAAATCGGGCTGGATGCGGTACACGCCGGTCTTGAGCGACGATTCCGTGCCCGTCAATTTGGCGATGACGCGCAGCAGCAGCGAGGAACGGATCAGCCGGTTCTGCTCCAGTCGCATGAACACGTATTCCGAGGATTCCCCCTTGTTTACCTCAAAGAGAACGCCCCCGGCCGGAATCGTGTCCGGGGGGCTGTTAAGCGCCGCCATGACAATCGCCAGGCCGCCCGCGACCACGACCAGTGCCAGGCCGATAAAGAGGATAAAAAGGGGTATGTTCAGCAGCCGCATTCCGAATGTACCTTACGCGGACCGGGATATCTGTTCATGGATCACCTGTATTGGCCAGGGTATTTCGAAGTTCCCTTTATATATCGGTCACATGCTCGATATCGATTTCCGAAATCCATAATTTTTATCAACCATAAAATATACTCACAATGCCGGCCAAAATCAAAGAATAATACTGAAAAACTGCTCGAAAGCCCGGCATAACGCCGGACCATGACTTGAGGG
>CAYQRT010000225.1:0-5395 GCA_964419695.1 uncultured Spirochaetaceae bacterium
CCGACGCCGCGGCCGCCAATGTCCGGGAACTGGCGGCGTGCCTGGACCGGGCGGAATGGTTCCCTCACCCGCAGCCGGGCACGGCATTGCTGTTACCGGCGCTCGCTTCCCCTCTTCCCGCCGCACAAGACGGCGCTTTTCTGGTCTGCGCCCGGCCCTTCCCGGCGGGCGGAGGTGACGCCCCCGGTCCGGCCCGCGCCGCGGTGGCCGCGTTCGCCCGCGCCGACTATTACCGGTCGCTGGTCAAGGCCCTGCAGGGAACGGCGCGCCTGGTCACGGAATTGACCGGCCTGCCTAAAAGCGCCTGCCGCGTGTTCGTCAATTCCCGTATTCCGGAAAAACTCATCGCCTGCGCCTCGGGACTGGGCGACTACGGGCGCAACCGGTTGATCTACACGACGCGACTGGGATCGCGCTGCGTCATCGGCCTGCTTTTCCTGGAGGTCCGCCTCTCAGGCTCCGGCGACGAACGCGTGCCCCTCCGTCCCGGCGCGATCTGCGGTGCGTGTACGACCTGCGTGGATGCCTGTCCCGCGGCCGCCTTGGGACCGGACGCCGCGCCCGGTCTGCCCGGCTGCCTGAAGACCCGGTCGGACGCCCTGGACGTGTGGGAGGAAGAAACCAAGAGTGCCTGGGGCGGGCGGCTGTACGGCTGCGACACCTGCCAGGACGTGTGCCCCAAAAACGCCGCCCTGCCGGCCGCCCCGGCGGCCGCGGATGGGGCCCTGGAAGCGGGGATCGACATCGCTTTTCTTCTATCTATAAGCGATGAGGAATGCCGCCTTTACTTTAAAAAAACCGCACTGGGGCGGACCTGGATCCGGCCGGAACTCCTCAAGCGCAATGCGCTCTGCGCGGCCGGCAACTCCGGATCACGCGCCCTCCTGCCCGTGGTGCGGCGCTACCTGGCCGATCCCCGCCCGGCGTTGGCCGACATGGCGGCCTGGGCGGTGCGGCAGCTGGAGTAAAATCGCAATCGAGCAGGTTGTTGAAAAAGTGGAACCTTTTCAACAGCCTGATAGGGGGCACTCATGGGGGTTTCAAGGAAAGCGGCCCGCGTGCCGTTAATTGGAGATGTATACTGAGAATTAATTGGATTGTCAGTATTTCCGATTAAAATGAGTTTGTCATTTCCTTACCCCGTATGGGAATGACAAACTCAAAACAGTGGAGTATATGGTAGTCAGATTCATCCGCACCAGCCTGGCCCTCTGCTTGGCCGCCGTTCTTTGCGCCTGCTGTTCCCGCGACAATGTGGTGATCGACGCGGGCGCGGACCCCGCCGCCCGACCGCAGCCGGTCAGCCTCACGGGCCGCGCTCTCTCCTCATCATGTTCGCCGCTCACGGCTGAGGCCGAACGCCTGGCCGCCCGCTTTCGTCCCGTCCGCCAGGGCGGTCCCCTACGGCTGGGTTCCGACCGGCTCTTTGACCCGGATTACCTGCCGCTGGTGGCCGGCCGGCGGACGGCCATCATGGCCAACCAGACGTCGCGCGCCACCGTGGACCGGCTCATCGACGATCCGCGGGTCACCCTGGCCGCGATCTTCGCGCCCGAGCACGGGTTTGAGGGGAAGAAAGCCGCCGGCGTCATGATCCTGGACGATGCGTACCGCGGCGTGCCCGTGTACGCGCGCTACGGGGGCGGGGACGTGACCCGGCGTATTCCCAGGGAACTCTTGAAAGACATCGACGTCCTGCTCTTCGAATTGCAGGACCTGGGGACCCGGCACTATACCTATATTTCCCATATGTACCTGGCCATGGATTCGGCCGCGGACGCGGACGTGGATTTCGTGGTCCTGGACCGGCCCGTGGCCGTCAACGGCACGGACGTGGAGGCGCCGCTGCTGGACGCCGCCTATCAGACCTTCGTGGGCGTGGGCCGCCTGCCCAACCGGTACGCTATGACCATCGGCGAGCTGGCCCTGCTCTTCAAGCACGAGGCCGCGCTCATGCACGGGCCGCGCTACCCCCGGGAGAAGGAAGGCGACGCCTACTGGAACGTGAAAGACCTGAAGCTGTTCGTGGTGCCCATGAGCGGCTACGACCGGACGCGCTGCTTTGACGAACAGAACGGAAGCCGGGAGTGGATCCCCTCATCGCCCAATATCCCCTCGGTGAATTCGGCCATCTGCTACGTGGGCGCGGGCCTCTTTGACGGCAACACCATCGCCGAGATGGTGCGCGGCTACGAGCAGTTCAGCGCGTTTTCGTTTCCCTTCATCCAGGACCGCGCCGGACTGGAGGAGTTCATCGCCCTGGCCCGCAAGCAGTACGCTTTTCCCGGCGTGAACCTGGTCCCCGCGGCCGACCCGGGCAGCGGCCGCGGCCCGGTCATCCGTCTGGAGATCACGGACCGCGCCCGCTTCAATTCCACCTACACGGCGCTGGCCCTGCTCTATACCCAGGCGCTCCGCTACCCGGAAAGCGATTTTTTCACGCCCGGTTCGGGCCGCCGCGCCTTCGCCAACATCCACGCCTCCGCGTGGCTGGTCAAACTCTTCCAGGAGCCGCGCACGCTGCCCCCCTTCCGGGAGATTACGCGGCGGCTGGACGCCGAAACCGAGGCCTTCAAAACGATCAGGGCCCGGTACCTGCTTTACTGAGGCGCGGACGCGGCCCCCGAACGTCATAAAAATTCCTGATTTTTCCGTATTGACAAACGCCGGCGATGGGGTTAAATTTTTAATTGGAATAGGTTAGATCCTACTTTCCAACGTGGCCTGGATGATCGGTGGATATCCAGTCGCCTTAAAGCCGGTAATCAGTCCGGCTTTATTTTTTTTACCCCGCCTTAATAATCCCGTCCGGGTAGCGACCAATTCTCAAGCGAGTAGCTGCAACAGTTTTTCTATGGTCAGGGGCGCGGAACCCTCGTAATGGTTGTTCACGTTGAGATAGACATTGACATTGCGCTTCAGGAGATCGCGGATCATCTCCACCACCCCCGGGAGCTCCGCGTCCCGGGGGGCGACCATCGTGTTCCAGCGGTCGCCCGTGATCTTCTCCATGCCGTCGCGGTCCGAACCGTGCAGCCGGATCACGGCCGTGCCCCGGATGCTCTCCCGGAACTTCTCATAGATCTCCGTAATGGGCGGCATGTAGTACCCCTGAAGGAAGACGTGCGCGGCCCGGTGGGCGGCCAGGAAGTCGAACCAGGAACGGTTCAGATAGTTGGGGTTGCGCGATTCCACCGCCCAGGTGAACCCGTCGGGCAGGGCGGAAAGAAAGATGTCCAGCAATTTTTGAAACTGCCTCTGCGAAGCCATTTTCATCTTGTTCAGATACTCGAACTGGAACATGATCGGTCCCAGCCGCCCGGTCAGGGGCGCCAGCGACTTGAGGAAGGAAATAAACAGCGGCACCGAGAGGAAGTGGGGGTTGGCGGCCAGGTCTTCCTCCTTCTTTTTTTTGTAATAGTGGGTGAGGGTGAGGCTGTTGGGCGCCTTGACGCTGAAGCGGAAGTCTTCACCCACGGCGGCCGAATATTCGGCCGCCGTGGCGGGGCGGGGCAGGACCGGAGAGGCGCCCGGGAACAGGGACCAGAACCATTGGTCCACTTCCACGCTGTCGTATTTTTGGGCGTATTCCTCCAGGAAATTGACGTCCTTCCCGGTTTTCGAGTAGACGAGACCTTCCCAGGAGGGGTATTTCCAACTGCAGGTGCCGATGCGCAGTTCCGCCATGGGTCTGAGTCTACCGGATTTCCTCCCGGATGACCAGGCAGGGGCGGGGGCGGCGGGGAAAAAAGAGATGATTTTTCCGTTGAACCTGTTATAATATTGGCGCGGGTCGCCCCCGCCTGTCCGGGCGCCCGCTATCAGGCTGTTGAATAAACCGGATTTCCTGCTGCGCAGGAAAACGGCGGTTTTTCAACAACCGGCTGGGAGCAGCATGGCTAAAACGTCCGTCTTCTCCATTCTCATCCTCTGCCTGGCCCTGGGAACCGCGGCCGCCGATTCGTCGTTTCTGGACGTCATTGACAGTGAGAACCTCCCGCCGGCCGCGGCCCTGCGCGACGAGACCCAATGGTACCGCGAGAACCGGGCCCGCCTCGGCCGCTTGGGCCTGGATGAGGCCGCCCTGCCGCAGGAGGCGGAATTGAAAAACCGTCTCACCCGCTTCCTCGACCTTCTGACTTCCCAGATCACCCGTAATCCGCCCAATGCGGATCTGCTTCTGCTGCGCGTGCTGGTGTACCTCGATTTTTACACCATCAACTGGTCCGATTTTCGCCGTGAAATCATTGACGGGCTCCTGGACGTCGAGGCGCGTTTTCCCCTGGATTACCGGGCTTACTGGTTTCTGGGCTCGTTCTACGCCCAGGGTTTCCTTCCAGGAGATTCCATCAGGCAGTATTCATACGTACTCGAAAACCTCAATCCGAACACGCCCCCTTCCGCCTTCTGGCGCGGGTACGCCTCGGCCGCGGGCTTGGCCGATATGCCCAAGCACGCCCTGGAGGCCTGCCGCATCTGCGCCCTGACCGATCCGGAGTACGTGCCGGAGGACGACATTGTCTACAAGGTGGCCAACCATTTTCAGACCCCGGCCTTCGACGCCGACATCCCCCCGGGCCGGCTCTACCAGTTCCAGGTGCGGGAGGAGGGATTCGGCATATTATGCAGGCTCTTCGGCGTGTACGTGCCGGTGGACAAGAACTGGGGCACCAATCCCTCCGGGGTCGACGGTAATGTCTCTTCCCTGGTGTTCACGCCCGATCCGGTCCAGGGCGGCGCGGGAAAAGAGATTCCCTTTACCATTGCCATGGAGTTCCGCGCCAATAACGGGGAAAAATTCGACGCGTTCACCGAGGAACGGCTGAAGGGATTCCCCACGGCCGACCGGTCCGGGGAGACCTTCGGCGATTATCCTTTTATCGTGTACGAAGTGCGTGATCCGGCGGTTCATCAGTCCGAGGGCGGCCTCCACGGGTACCGGCTCTTTTTGAACCGTCCGGAGCCCGTGGTCAAGGGCCTGGCCGTGGAGCGGCCCGTAGCCGAAATCTTCAACCCCAAAACCGGTGAGCCGTATTACCGGCCCCAGCGGTCTTTTGACCGTTATAATGGAGACATCTATTATACACTTACCCTGGATTGCGGGGAGGAGGGATTCCCCCAGGCGGTGGCGGTGTTCAGAAAATTCGTGTCCGGGCTGTTGTTTGATTAACCGCCGTCATCCTGAGCCTGTCGAACCATGACGAGCCTTGACGATCCGCACAATGTATGAATTAATATAGGGAACTTCGAAAAACCCTCGATGTCAAGGAATGGAGGGTTTGGGAAGTTCCCAATAACGGATTCCGAAAAAACTTTTAAGCCTTTGGCGACAATCAATCGGCTTTTGGTTACGCAAAACACAAAATCCGTGATTGTAAAAAATCTACTTTACGGA
>CAYQRT010000226.1:0-5389 GCA_964419695.1 uncultured Spirochaetaceae bacterium
TTTAGCAGGGGCAGGACTCGAACCTGCGACCTCCGGGTTATGAGCCCGACGAGCTTCCAACTGCTCTACCCTGCGGCGTGGTAATAATATACAAGAACACCCCGGCAACGTCAAGGACAATGAGGAAAGTCTTCTCACTCGAGCGGAACGAGGCTTCACTCCCCCGCTTGAGTGAGGACTGAAATTATTCTATAGTGTCGCATGCCCGTCATTGACTTCCATACCCACGCTTTTCCCGACCAACTGGCGGCCAAAGCCGTCCCGTTTCTGGAGGCGGAAGCCGACGTCAAGGCGAGCACTGACGGCACGATCGCCGCGTTGCTGGCTTCCATGGATCGGGCCGGCATCGAATCCTCGGTCATCTGTTCCATAGCCACCAAACCCGCCCAGTTTTCACCCATCCTCGAGTGGTCGCGTTCCATCGCCTCGGACCGCCTCATCCCCTTTGCTTCCGTGCATCCGGATGACGGTGACCTGAGCGCCCGGGTGAAGGCGGTCCAGGACGCCGGGCTTAAGGGGATCAAGATGCACCCGTATTACCAGGAGTATACGTTCAATGAACCCCGGCTTGATCCCTTCTACGAAGCCGTGTCCGCCGCGGGACTGGTGCTGGTCGCACACACCGGATTCGATATCGCCTACCCCCGGGACCGCATCGCCGATCCTGAAAAAATCGCCGCCGTCGTCTCCCGCTTCCCGGACCTGAAGTTGGTCGCCACTCACCTGGGAGCGTGGGAGGATTGGGACCAGGTGGAGGAACGCCTGCTGGGACGGGAAATCTACATGGAAATCTCGTATACGCTTTCCATCCTGCCGGATGAGCGTATCGTGAGCATGCTTAAGCGACATCCGGCCGATTACCTGCTTTTCGGCACCGACTGCCCCTGGGACGATCAAAAACGCGCCCTCAACCACTTCCTCTCTCTGCCGCTTTCCGATGCCCGGCGGGAAAAAATGCTTTTTACCAATGCCCGGCGCCTTCTGAACCTGTGATAGACAGCGATTACGGCCGGTAATGACGCTACATGGCTTCCAGAAAGGGAATGCCGATCAAATCGAAACCGTTCTTCAACACGGTCAGAAAGGCCTTCACCAGCTCGATGCGGGTACGGACCAGGTGGGGATCGTCATTGCCCAGCACCTGGTTCTCATGGTAGTAGCGGGCGAACTTCTTGGCGCAGTCGAAGAGATACCCGGTCAGAAGCGAGGGATCGAGTTGGGCGGCGGTGCGCGCCACGATCTGAGGGAAATCGGCGAACTGCTTCACCAGGTTCCATTCATCCTCCACCGTGAGGAGGGAACAATCCAGACGGCCCGCGGCGTATCGTTCCCGCCGTTCCGCGAACTTGCGCAGAATGCCTGAAAGGCGCGCGCCCGTATACTGAAGATAGGGGCCGGTGTCGCCGTTGAAGGAAAGCGAATCCCGCGGATTGAACACCATATCTTTATGGGGCGTTCCGGACAACAGGAAATAATTGACCGCTCCCAAAGCGATCTTGAAGGCCGTCCGTCCCATGTCTGTCATCTCCCCCTCCCGCTCGCGGGAAGCGATCTCCTCCCGGGCCGCGTCGGTGAGTTCGGCCAGCAGGTCGTCGGCGTCCACCACCGTACCCTCCCGCGACTTCATCTTGCCCTCGGGCAGATTGACCATGCCGTAGGCCAGATGTTCCAGCTTGTCCGCCCATTCATATCCCAGTTTTTTGAGGACCGTGAACAGAACCTGGAAGTGGTACTGCTGCTCGCTGCCGGTGACATACACCATCCGGTCGAAGGCCCAGTCGGACTGCCGGATGACGGCCGTGCCGATATCCTGGGTGATGTAGAGCGAAGTGCCGTCACTGCGCAAGAGAACCTTCTTGTCCAGCCCTTCGTCCGTGAGATCAATCCAGACCGACCCGTCCTCCTTCTTGTAGAAGATCTTCCGGTCCAGTCCCCGCAGCACCTCATCCCGTCCCGCCGTATAGGTTTGGCTTTCATAGTAATAGCGGTCAAAGGTGACGCCCGTGTCCGCGTAGGTTTGCTTGATGCCGTCGATGGCCCAGCCGTTCATCTTCTTCCAGAGGGCGAGCGTCTCTGCCTCTCCCGCCTCCCATGATTTAAGAAGAGCGCGGGCCTGCTGCTCCGCCTCGGCGTCTTCCTTGGCCCATTGAGCGAACTTGACGTAATAATCCCCCACAAAGTGATCGCTTTTCATCCCCTCGCTTTCCGGTGTCTTCCCCCGGCCGTATTTCGTGTACGCGAGCATGGATTTACAGATATGGATTCCCCGGTCATTGATCAGGTTCACCTTGAGCACCTCGGCGCCGCAACGGGCCAGAAGACGCGACAGGCTCTCACCCAGGGCGTCGTTGCGCAGGTGGCCCAGGTGGAGGGGCTTGTTGGTGTTGGGGCAGGAAAACTCTATCATGATCCGTTGGCCGGCCAGGCTGTCATTGCGGCCGAAATCAGCGCCGGCCCGCTCCACCGCGTTCAGGACCTCCCGGAACACCCCGGCCCGCTCCAGCTTGACGTTCAGGTACGGTCCCTTGAGTGAAACCTCTCCGCCCCGGCCCTGTAGGCGCTCCAACAGCTTTTTACCGATATTCGGCGGAGACTCTTTGAGAAGCCTTGCGAACGGGAACAGCGGAAAAGCGATGTCGCCCAGGGATGAATCGGGCGGCGTTTCGGTGAGGATCGTCTCCGGGCTGACTGATGAGCGCAGGGCCGCGGGATCGGGTGCGATCTCGCACAGTGCTTTGTAGAAAATTTCTTTCCATTTTCTTCTGTAGGTTTCCATGTATCGTCCTTTGACCTCTGTCTCTCCGACGCTGCCGGCCGTTCCCCGGAACCCGCCGGTTACCATTCCCCGAATAAAGTTAGCATATTGTGAAATTCGTCTTTCCCGTCCCGCCGGTACGAGCCCAGCCGGGCCTGGCAGCAGGTACAATCGTCGATGACGATAATATCGACCGCACCCGCCGCGGAGAGCAGGGCCAGGTTGGCGGCCCGCAAATCCAGATAATGTTTCCCCGCCCGGACGCGGCCGGCCTCCTCTCCATACGCCGTGATAAAGTCACGGTAACGCGTTTCAGGGACCGCGTAACAGCAGGGGCCGATACCGGGTCCGATCACAATGCGGATCTCCGCGGCCGGGATGCCGTATTCCTCCACCATGATCTTCCAGGCCCGGCTCACGATACCCGTGCCCTGCCAGCCGGAATGAAGGAGGGCGCGCAGGCCCGAGGCCGGATGGAAAAGGATAATCGGCAGGCAATCCGCGGTGGTGACGCTGAGGACGGCCTCCTTCCGGACGGTCAGCAGCCCGTCCGCCCGGACCCTGCCATAATGCTCCGGGCCCTCTTCCCGCACCGTGACCACGTCGCGCGAATGCACCTGGGTGAGTCCATAGACCCGCTGTTGGTCCAGATCAAGGGCGCTCAGCAGGGCGCGGCGGTGGCCGCGCCGCTCCTCCGTGTCACGGCCCATATGCCCCGCCTCCTGCAGGGAGATGACGGCCCTCCAGCCGGAGGCCGTCGTTCCCCGGGCGGAGGCCAGGGGGATATCCGCGAACAGACGCTGGTGACCCGGATCAAGGGACAGGTGCCGAATGGAAATCATGATACGAGTGCATTTAATCAAAGTCCGGGCCGAAGGTCAATGCAAGCGGTGTCCCTTCGGTGCGCCTTTTTTCGCCCCCCGCCCTTGATTTTTTATCGTTCCCATACTAAGTTGAAATCCGATATGGACGATGCGCTTATAGACCTGCTGGTCGGGTTCGCGGCACAACAGCGAAACGCGCTGGTCGATTACTCAAAGTTTCTGGCATACGCCGAAAAGTACGCGTATGACAACAACCTCACCGAGATCATCCGCAGGATACGCGACGACAAAATAGAAATCGTCCCCACGCTCATGCAGTGGGAGTACAAGGGATTTTGCACCATCTTCCGCAAGGAGAGCGTGGTGGAATCGGTGCTCATCCACGGCCTGCTCAAGGAACAGGTCAATGCCATCTACGTCCAGGTCGAGCAGAACCCGGAAATCCCCTTTCCGCCGGACACCCAGTTCGCCTTCCCCATTCCCGAGCGGCTCGTGTTTTCCCTGGACGTGAAGAAGGAATTCATCAATTTCCTGGCCGATATCGACACCGTCAAACAGCCCTTGGTCAAGATCACCTTCCCCGAGGGCATCAAGAACCTGATCGTGTCCAAGGACGTGGTCAAGACGCGTCTTATCGAATGCGCCATGCTCAAACTGGGACGTTACCTCCAGTATAAAATGAACGCCAGCTACGTAAACAACCGCCTGGAAGCCCTGTTGTCAGGTAATGTGGAGTCGATCAAGACCACCGTCAACGACATCATTGCCAAGCCCAAGAAAATCATACAGCTTTTCTATGACGGCGACGATTTCACCTTCAGATTTTTCTCCCAGTTTACGGCCCTGATCATCAAGGACTATGTCGACAAGAAAACCAAGCACTCGGACGAACAGGGGTTCCTCCAGGCGGCCTACCTGCTCGGTCTTTACGTCGGCTACCAGAAGAGCCTGGCCCAACGCGAATACCAGCGGGAGTTGGAGTTGAACCAGCTGGAGAAACAGGTGCGCAAACCGCCTTACGCCTTCACCCTCAACGACCTCTACAACCTCAAGGACAGTCACGGCGTCCGCTACCGCCAAAAATACAACAATGAATTCATCCAGGAGTTCATTCGCCGGATGACCCGGCCCGGCGACGTGAAAAAACTGCCTGCGCTCATCTCGGTAAAGATAAGCGACGACAAGGACGTATTCATCCATAAGGATTTCATCATCCCCCTCTTTTTAAACGGCCTCAAGGAGACGAGCGGCCAGCTGTACCGCGAATATATTGACGAATGGCAGATCCTGCTCAAGAACAACACCCGCCTCCCTTCCATGAAATACGACCACGAATTCATCACCGAACTTAATTACAAGATCAAACAACGGTATCCCCTGGTGGGCGCCCTGCGCAATCCGCAGCTGCTGACCGTGATCAAGGATGAAAAAGACCCCAACGATCCGCAGGCGGCCGCGCTCGACCTCTGCTTCGTCAAAGAACAGACCCTCAAGTCGATTGACGAACTGCTCGACCTTAAACGGGACAAGATACTCGCCACGGTCAAGACCCTGCTGCCCGCCTGGTATATCTGGCCGGTGGTCAAGCACGTTTTTTTTCTGTTCAAATGGCTCCTGGGACGGGGCAACCGCAGTTTCAAGGTGCAGGCGCTCCGGCTCTGGCGCGAGGTCAAAGGCGAATTCAAGCGCGGAGCCGACAAGGAATACTCCGAACTGATCGCGGCCCGCAAGGAGGAAAACGAAAAAGAGGAAGTCGAGCTGACGCGCAAGGAGGCCGTGGCCAAATACCGGACCCAGTTGGAAAGCCTGA
>CAYQRT010000227.1:0-5380 GCA_964419695.1 uncultured Spirochaetaceae bacterium
CCGGTGAGTTGCCCCACAACGGTTTTCAAGACCGCCTCCTTCAACCACTCGGACACCTCTCCGTAAATCGTACTAACTATACTTACACTTACTTTATTTGTCAATCAAAATGCCCCCCGGGGGGCGGAAGGAGCACTGTAGACCGGAAAACCCGTTCGGTCAAGCGTTTTTGCTGGATTTTCCTGCTCAGTGCCCCCAAGATTGTTACGGATTATGCGGTGACCATGGTGATAAGAGCAAAAATCGCAATCTCCGGGGCTCATACGGGGAGAAGGAATGACTCATTTCCCTTTACCGGATTGTCGCCGCTTGCCAACACCTCCGGCGAATGATAAAGTTTTACCATGGGAAACGGTCCGGCAACGGTATCGCCCGCGGGTGGATCAGGCGCCGGGTTTTCCAAAAAACGTTTGCGGAGGTATTTCATGATCGATGCGATTTTCCGCCTGTTCGCCGGCCTGGGATTCGGCGACCCCCTTCACCCGCCCGTGACCCACCTCCCCATCGGCCTGGCCGCCGGCGCCCTGGTATTTATCCTGGTGGCGCTCATTTTCAAGAAAAAAAACCTGGAGATGACGGCCCGGCACGTGTCGATCCTGGCCTTCATCTTCGCCTTCCCCACCATCCTGCTCGGCGTGATGGACTGGATTCATTTCTACAAGGGGGTGCTCTTCCCGGCCATCCAGGTGAAGATAGTCCTGGCCACCATCCTGGTGGCGGCCCTGGCCGCGGGGATTTTCCTGGGACCGCGGCTCAAGTTCCGCTCCGTCTTCACCACCGCCCTGGCAGCGGTGGCCTTCGTGGCCGTCTTCGGGCTGGGCTACTTTGGTTCGGGAATACTCTACGGCCGGGGAATCGCCGTGGCGCCGGCGGCGCAAGAGGCGCTCAATACGCACGGGGAGACCGTATTCATGAACAACTGCAGTGCCTGTCACGCGGGCGGCGGCAACGCCATCCAGGCCAATCTGCCGCTCAAGACTTCCGTCAAGCTGAAAAGCGCAGACGATTTTATCGCGTTCATCCGCGACCCGGTGCCGCCCGCCGGCATTCAGGCGAACATGCCTCCCTTTCCCGCGGATATCATAGACGACGCCGCGGCGCGGGACCTCTACGCTTACGTCCGGTACATGGCTGCCGCCAAGTGGAAATGATTGGGGGCACAGCGGTACCGTCCGCTTGAGAACATCAATTCGGAAAGGTTATATAAATGAAAGAATATGTGGTCTGCAAATCCTGCGGATACGTTATGGAAAAGGGCAAACTGCATGACGTCTGCCCGGCCTGCGGCGTGCCCGCCAAGATGTTCGAACCGTACGCCGAGCGGCTTTCGCCGCGCCGCCGGCTCATCCTCTCCCTGGACCTGCACCCCATCACCGTACATTTCACCCAGGCCTTCGCCGTCACCCTGCCCCTGCTCTGCCTGGCGGCGCTCTTGGTCACAGGCCCCCTGCGGTCCACCATCGCGGCGACCGTTCAGGTGCTTTCCTGCCTCCTGCCCCTGACGGCGGTCGCCTCGGTGGCCGCGGGCCTGCTGGACGGAAAAGTCCGTTTCCGCAAACTCACCACCCGGCTCCTCACGCGGAAGATCGTCATGGGTACTCTTCTCTTCCTCTTCGCGCTCGGCAACCTGGCGGTGGTGCTGTTCGTGGGAGTGGATGCGGGTCCGGGACTCTACCTCACCCTGGGTCTCACCGCGGTCTGCGCCGGGCTGGGCACGCTCTTGGGCCTGATCGGCGTGAGCCTCCGCAATGCCAAATTTCCGGGCTGACGCCCCGGCTCACCAGCGATGGCGCGACCGGAAGGTCCGTCCCCGCAGTCCCGAAAAGAGAAAGCGGAAGTTATTGGCCAGCATCTGCGGCGCGTTGCCGGGCAGGTACCACCAGACGCGGCTCCGCGCCATGTAGAGCGGATTGAAGTAGAGGGTCAGCCCGTAGAGCGTGTTCCAGAACTCCAACCGGGGGGCGCTTAAGGCTTGGGTGCGCACGTTGGCCATAAAGCCGTTATAGCGCTCGAACCGGTCCGGGTTGGTGACCAGGCCCCGCCGCAGGAGCGTCTCCCGGGTGCCGGTTTCGGGATAGGGCGTGAGGATCTGAACGATGGCATGATCCACCCGCAGGGAGCGGGCAAACCGATAAGTGTCCCGTATCTCCCGGCGCGAGTCGCCCGGATTGCCTACGATGAATCCCCCGATCACGCAGATACCCCGGCGCCGCAGCCGCTCCACCGCCGTGCGGGTGTTATCGTACACCCCGGTCTTGTGCATGGCCTGCAGGCTGGCGGCGTTGCCGCTTTCAATGCCCAGGAAGATCCAGCGTACGTTGGCGCGATCCAGCAGTCCGGGCAGCTCCGGGTCCGAGGCGATCCCGGCCACCGAGGCCTGAATCACGTAGCGCAGGGACGAGTAACCGCCGGTGATTATCCGGCGGCAGAGCTCCTTGAGACGCGGCACGTTGAGGGTGATGTTGTCGTCCACGAAGAACACGCCCTGGGTGCCGGCGCGGCGCATCCGCTCCAGGTCCTCCATGACCCGGTCCAGGGGAAAGTAGCGGATGGAGCGACCGTACATCTTCCGGATGCTGCAGAAGGCGCAGCCCATGGTGCAGCCGCGGGAGGTCTCCGCGCAGTCGAAGCGCAAACCGATGAAGCGGGAACGGCCCGGCAGGCGGGCCTCCCGGTCGGGCAGGCGGACGGCGGCCGGTTCCAGGAGCGCGGCCGGCGGATTGTGCGTCCAGGTCCCGTGATCACACCAGGATAATCCCGGTACGTCCCGGAAGCCGTCGCTTTCCCGCAGCGCCCGCGCCAGCCGGGGAAAGGCGGCCTCGCCCTCGCCCCGTACGAAAAAGTCGAAAGGCGCTTCCCCGGGCGCGGAGGCGGTAATATCACCGGCCAGCAATGTGGCGTGGTATCCGCCCAGCACGGTTTTCACCCCCGGCTTTACGCGCTTGACGAGGCGGGCCACGTACACCGCGCTTTTATACTGAAAACTCATCGCGGTCAGTCCCACCAGGTCCGGGTCCAGTTCGCGCACCGCCTTTTCCACCAGGGGGCCCAGGCGGCCGCTCTGTAGGGGCAGGTCCAGAATGCGCACCGTGTCGCCGTCCCGGTGGGCCGCCAGCGAGCACAACCCCAGGTTGGGAATGCGGGCGATGGCGTTGAGGGCGGAGACGGTATCAGGCATGGATATAAGCAAAATGTTCATCTTATCCAACCACTAACATACAGGATTACCGTTCATTGGGCAAACTCGGCGGACGCTAGGTTTTACCTGGTTAAGGTTTCGAAATGAAAGTGGTGTACCGGCAGCCTGTCTCCCTCATTCCTGTGGGCGTGCGGAAGGACGAACGAAGGAAATCAGACGCTCGTTTATTCCGGTCATTGTGAACAATCGACCGTATCCGCCTCCCCGGTCTTTTTTTTTCGCATTGCCTATGTTGCCTCGGCCGGGAAACCGGATCCCGCCTCAAAACGCGCGTTGACGTGGTTGGGCGTATCACCGGTCATATTTATTTCAGCGTCCATGATTATCCGGCCCGGGACTTTACCCTGACGGAAAAATGCTTTGCGTCCCGGGTGAACAGGGTGTCATCAATCATGGGTTCTGTTATATGAATGGCCGATCTACGTAGGTTGCGCCGATTTTCAATCGGCCGTCCTGCAGAGGCGGAAGCCCAGAGTGTTGGAAGTGAAGTTCATATCGGTGTCGTACCGGACGCCAACCCGCTGGCTGCTCACGGCGTTGTGCCAACTACCGCCGCGGTAAATCCGGTTCAAACCGCTTTCCGTAAAACACCATTCCCAGACATTGCCGCTCATGTCATACAGTCCCAACGCGTTGGCGCTGCCCACTCCAAGGCTTTTTACCGCTGCTGCCTCAGTCGGTTCCGGATCCTGTCCTGAATAGACTGCTACAGCCTGACAGGCCGCAACATCAGTAGAATCAGCGGTCGCCCCGCTGGCTGAATTTCCCTTTGTATAGTAAGGATTACTGTAACCGCTCACTGTGTTGACGGCATCTGCTCCCCGGTAGCGTGCCGTATATACCCATTCGTCACTGGAGGGCAGGCGGAATCCTGTTCTTGTGATGTTTTCCGTCGTTTCGTCAGCTTCCCAGTCTGTATCTATATCCGTATACACCACACTGCCGGTATTGCCATCCCGCATCTCGGTCAACCAGTTGCAGAACATGACCGCGCCGTACCAGGTAACATGGGTAACGGGATGATTCTCATATCCGCTTACCGTTGAAAAATTCCCGGATCCGTTATAATCAATACGGCAAGGAATGCTATCGCCATCAAGATTAAGAAGCTGCTGCCCGCCGTGTTTTACCGTGTAGGTGTCGAGACCATTATGGTCTCCTACCGTTGCGCTGAACCGGCCGTTATCATAAGCCCATTGCAATACCTCCGCCATGACGGCATTGGTTATTTCGGTCTCCGCCATCCAGAACTTTGTGGTCAAGGCCGCAGTTCCATCGTCATTTATTCCCGTGGGGAATATCAGACTTGCTGAATCGTTGACATAGATCATGGCCAGAATCTCAGAGCCAGCCGTGACGGTTTGTGTGTCGCCGATTGATGGAACCTCAACAACATCGGGATTTGGACATCCGGCAAAAACCAATATGACCAGGATTACCAAGCTTGCCAGGAACTGTCTTCTCATTTTTTTGTCTCCTGAAGAAATTTTATTTCCAAAGCGGCCGCGGATAGCCGTTATTCCGGACAAAATCCGGGGCGGGGTATTGCCCATAATGTCCAGTGTGGATGACGTCCGGCGCCAATCACTCGTTTCAGCGACCGCACACAACCAATCTACACCCAAAATTGAGAGTTTTCAGCGGATGACAGAAAAATTCTACGTCAGAGCGCCGGTCTCCCGGCAACCGGAAACGCCTTCTGCGGGTTGCACAATGCCTGGCTTAAGGTATCCCTCCGGCGCCTCCAGTCAGTTGTGAGCGGGTGCGCTGAGTTTGTCGATACACAACCCTACGTCCTCTGGTCGGTGCGCGTCCGAGGCGGTGATGATGGCACAACCCTCCTCCTTGAATATCCGGAAGAGTTGATCGTTCATGCCCAGTTCGACATGGCCGTAATTAATATGGAGTCCCGCGCTGTTCTCCGCTTTCATCCCGTGGGCCTTCAAGTTGCGGGCCAGTCCGCGGTAGGTCTCCATCAGGGGCAGATTCGGCCTGTAATTGAAACATTTAATGGAATCGGGGTGGGCCAGGTGGCTGAAGAGGCCGGAAGAGACAAGGTCGTTCATCTGGGCGTAGTAATGCGTGTACACCTGGTTTATGTCTCGGTTTTTCCACTCTGCTTGATTATTTGGGTGGTCAAAACCCCAGCCGTCAATCCAATGGAGCGAACCGGTAGTGAAA
>CAYQRT010000228.1:0-5375 GCA_964419695.1 uncultured Spirochaetaceae bacterium
TAGGAGATAACATGGAAACTAATGATCATATACCGGCAGCGGCCGATACCCCGGCCGTAACCGAACCAACGCCTCCGGCGGCGGAGCCGGCTCCCGAGGCCGGCAATGGAAAGGCAATCTACCTGGTAAAGGTGATCCACTCGCATGAATCCATCGCCTGCAAGGGCGAACACGGCGAGGCGCTTTTCCCGGGTGACAGCGTCATCGTCTCGAGTAAGCACGGCAAGGACCTGGGGCGTGTTCTGGCCTGCCGGGAGCGGGTGGATGTGGCGGAAGAGGACATGCATGTCATTCACCGCAAAGCCAATGAACAGGATCTCAAACGGTTCGCGGCCAATCAGGAGAAGGAGCGTCAGGCGTTTAAAATCTGCCAGGCGAAAATCGAGGAACACCGGCTGGAGATGAAGCTTGTGTCCACCCATTACCTTCTGGACGAACCCAAGGTCCTCTTCTTTTTCACGGCGGACAACCGCATTGATTTTCGGGAGTTGGTCAAGGACCTGGTGGCGGTTTTCAAGATGCGCATCGAACTCCGCCAGATCGGTGTGCGCGACGAGGCGCGGGTGCTGGGGGGCATCGGCATCTGCGGCCGTGCTTTCTGCTGCCACGCGGTCAACGATCACCTGAATCCCGTGTCCATCAAGATGGCCAAGGAACAGAACATTTCCCTCAATTCGCTGAAGATCTCCGGCCCCTGCGGTCGATTGCTCTGCTGTCTGGGCTACGAACACGACTTCTACCACTGCGAAAAGAAAAACCTGCCGGACGAGGGACTCCAGTTCATTATTAATAAAGAGTCCTTCACCATCACCGAAATCAACGTGCTCCTCCGGGTGGCGCGGCTGTCGGGTGCCAGCGGGCGGACACTGTCGCTGCCCTTCGACCTTTTCCGCCAGAGTGAGGAAGGACGATGGACCATCGATATGAAGGTGCTGGCGGAGATGAACATTCTAGGTTGAGCGCGGGCGGATATCCCGAGATCAGACAAGGACACGAACGACGATGATTGTTGACGACAAACACTACCGCAGCGTCTGGCTGGAAGGAAGCACCGTGTATATGGTGAACCAGTCCCTGCTGCCGCACCGGTTTGAGATTTTTGAAAGCCCCGACCATCAGCGGACCACGCGGGCCATTTCCAATTTCGTGGTGCGGGGCGCCGGCGCGGTCGGTACGGCCGCGGCCTTCGCCGTGGCCCAGGCCGTGATTGAAGCGCCGGAGAAGGATTTTGAATCCTACATCCGGACCGCCGCGGACGAGCTTCTTAAAACCGGCATTTCGCCCCACACCCTCGGCATCTGCGTGGAGCGGGTACTCAAGAAGGTAAAGAAGGCCGCCACACCCGCGGAGGCCAAACAGACGGCCGGAGCCGAGGCCCAGGCCCTGGCCGACGCCGACGTGAAGGCCTGTCAAAAAATCGGCGAACTGGGCAATGCCCTGCTGAGCGACGGATACCGGATTCTCACGCACGGCAGCGGCGGATGGCTCGCCTCCACCGACTGGGGCACCTCATTATCACCCGTGTATGTGGCCAAGCGGTCGGGTAAGAATATCTTCGTCTGGGTGGGGGAGGAGCGCCCCGGTCTGCAGGGGGCGCGTCTCACCGCCTGGGAACTGGGCAAGGAGAAGATCCCGTTGGCCCTGATCGCCGACGCGGCCTCCGGCTTTCTCATGCAGCGGGGCGAAGTGGACGCGGTCATCGTGGGCTGCGAGTGGATCGCCCGCAACGGAGACGTACTGGCGCGCATCGGCACGTTTGAGAAGGCCGTCTTGGCCAAAGCCTGCAAGATCCCGTTCTACGTCTGCGCCTCGCTCAAGGCGCTGGATCCCACATGTTCCACCGGCAAGCAGCTGCCGCTGGATGAACGCGGTGAAGAAGAGGTGGTCAAGATTCAAGGCCGGGACGACGTGGGCGCCCTGCACACCGTTACCGCCTGTCCCGAGGGCGTGGGCGTGAGGAACCCCCTGTTCGACGTCACCCAGGCCCGGTACGTGACCGGTTATATCACCGAGAAAGGCGTACTCAGCGCCGAAAAACTAAAATCGCTCACCGGAGAGGGCCCGGCGTGAAGCTGAGTTCGAAGTGCGAATACGCCTGCCTGGCCCTCATCTATCTGGCCGAGCACTTCGATTCCGGCGAGGACGACGGCCTCTTCAAGATACAGGCCATCGCCGATACCAAACACATCCCCAAAAAATTTCTGGAACAGATTCTCATCGTTCTTAAGCAACGCGGTTACGTAAAGAGCAAGAAAGGCGCAAGCGGCGGCTATCGCCTGGCCGTGCCGCCGGAACGGATCACCCTGGCGGAAATCATCCGCCTCATGGACGGCGCCCTGGCGCCGGTGGAATCGGTGAGCACGTATTTTTACGAACCGACCCCCATCGAACAGGAGCAAAAACTCCTGGACGTCTTCCGCGGCATACGGGACCATGTGGCCGCCCGCCTGGAGTCCATCACCTTTCGAGATTTGATCCCCGACGCTCCCCCCCGCGGCGGCCGGTTGCCGCGAAAAAAATCCCGGTAACGATGAAGCGGAGACGCCTCCCCCTGACGGAGATGGGGCTCTTTAAACTCTACTAAGAATATAGACAAACTTAGCAAACTAGGCTATCCTCGGCGGTATGAAGACAAGGAATGTTGTTTTCCGCCTCTGGGCGGCGCTCGTGCTCGTCATGGGCGGGGCTGGCTGCGACAACCGGGCCGATGACCACACCGTCACCATGTCAGGGGCGTTCGCCCTCTATCCGCTGGCGGTCCGTTGGAAAGAGGAGTATACGCGGCTGCATCCTGAGGTTCGGATCGAGGTGGCGGCGGGCGGCGCGGGCAAGGGTATGACCGACGTGCTTGCAGGCTTCGTGGACGTGGCCATGCTCTCCCGGAAAGTGCGCGCCGCCGAGACCGAACGGGGTGCCTTCATTTTACCCGTGGCCAAAGACGCCGTGGTTCCTGTCATAAACAGCGCCAATTTCTCCGCGGCGATATTACGCCGGCGTGGTCTCACCCGGGGCGAATGCGCGGCCATGTGGCTGGGCCGGAAAACGCACCCATGGCGAGACCTGCCCGGGCTTACCGACCCTGGCCCCATCAACGTCTACACGCGGGCCGACGCCTGCGGTGCGGGCGAGGTGTGGGCCCTCTTTCTGGGTGGCCAGGCCCAGGATGTATTGGGCGGCGTGCAGGTGGCGGGCGATCCCGGGCTGGCCGAAGCCGTGGCCAAGGACGTCCGGGGCCTCGGGTACAACAACATCAACTTTGCTTATGACCCGGAAACCCTGCGGCCGGTGGAGGGTCTGGAGGTGGTGAAGATCGATTTCAACGGCAATGGCCGCATCGATCCGGAGGAAGACCATTACGCCACGCGCACCGATCTGGTGAACGCCATCCGGGACGGGCGTTTCCCGTCGCCGCCCGCGCGACGCTTGTATTTCGTGACCAAGGGCGTCCCGGCCCGGTCCGCGGTCCGTGAATTTCTCACCTGGACGCTTACGGACGGAACGCGGTTTATTGACGAATGCGGCTATATTGAAATCGCCGCGGAGGAGCGGGAAGCGTGTCTCGACCGGCTGCGCGGGGAATAAGAGCCGCGTTCAGCGCCCGCCGCGCGCTGAACGCGGTGGAGAAGGCCGGTCTGGGAGCATTACTCTGCCTCGTGATCGGACTGCCCCTGGCCCTGGGGGGAGGACTGTTGGCGTCGGCCCTGGATTTTTTCGCGGGTAAAACAGCGGCTCAGCTGCTCGCCCCCGGCCGCTGGGTTCCCTCCCGGGGACAGTACACCTTCCTGCCCTTTCTGGCCGGTACCGTGGGGGTGACCGCGCTCGCGGTCTGTCTGGCCCTGCCGTTGTCGCTGGGAGTGTCCGTCTACCTGGCCGAATACGCCTCGCCGCGTTTCCGGGCGTTGTTCAAGCCGCTCGTGGACGTGCTGGCCGGGCTGCCGTCGGTTATATTCGGCCTCTGGGGAATGCTGGTTATCGTTCCGTTCGTGGGTGAGGTGGCGGCGCCCCTCTGCGGGGTGGACTCCCGGGGCTACACCCTGCTGAGCGCCGCCCTGGTGCTGGCTCTCATGATCTCCCCCATTCTGGTCCAGGTGACTTCAGAGGTGTTTCTCTCCGTACCGGACGCGCTGCGTCAGGCCGTCTTCGCTCTGGGGGCCACGCGCTGGGAGGTGGTGACCAGGGCGGTGCTTCCCAAGGCCCTGCCCGGGATCGTGGCCGCCGTGATCCTGGGCCTGGCCCGGGCCTTTGGTGAGACCCTGGCCGTGATGATGGTGATCGGTAATGTGCCCGAGGTACCGTCCCATCCCCTGCTGCCCGCGGCCACGTTTCCCACCTTCATCGCCACGAGCTACGGGGAGATGTCCTCCGATCCCGCTGTGCACGGGGCGCTCATGGGGGCGGCCTTCATTCTGTTCGTGGTGGTGGTGGGATTCACCGTGCTTTCCCGGGTCGTGTTGGCCCGGGTGAAACGGCGAATGGCATGAACCGCCGGGGAAGACACCTGCGCGGCACCCTGGCGCTCTGGCTGATGCGCCTGGCCGTCGCTCTCTTCAGCGGATTATTACTCTCCATCATCATCGCGATCCTGGTGAGGGGAGCCGGGGGGCTGTCCCCGGACCTGGTGACGCGGCTCCCGGAAAGCGGATTTTACCTGGGCCGCGGCGGGGGGGTGCTCAACGCCATTGTCGGCTCGCTGCTGGTGGCGGGCGGCGCCACGTTGGTGGCGGTCGTCCTTTCTCTGCCGCTGGTGCTCTTTATTAATATCTACCTGGCGCGGCGGTCTCGTCCGGCCGCCTGGGTGCGGTTCTCCCTGGACGTGTTGTGGGGTATCCCCTCCATTGTGTACGGCGCGGCCGGCGTGGCGGTCATGCTGCTGGTGGGTCTGCGCGGGTCACTCCTGGCGGCCGTGGCGGTCGTGGCGGTCATTGAGGTGCCGATCCTGGCCCGCACCGCGGACGAGGTGGTGCGTCTGGTGCCGCGGGAGTTGGAAGAGGCGGCCCTCTCCCTGGGAGCCGACCGCCGGACCGTGGCCTGGCGGGTGGTGGCGCGGGAGGCGCTGCCCGGCATCGTCACCGCCATTCTTTTGGCCTTTGGACGGGGCATCGGCGACGCGGCCGCGGTCATGCTCGTATCGGGGTATCAGGACGGTCTGCCCGTCCGGCTGACCGATCCGGTGGCCACCCTGCCCCTGGCCGTTTTTAGCCTGGTGAACATGCCGCAAGCCGCGGTGCGGGCCAGGGGCTATGCCGCCAGTCTGGTGCTGGTGGCCCTGGTACTCGTATTCTCACTGCTGGCGCGTCTGTTGTCAGGACGCCTGGCGCGCTATCAAATCAACCGGTGAGCGGGACGCCGGGAGGATGTGAAGATGAACGAACGGA
>CAYQRT010000229.1:0-5364 GCA_964419695.1 uncultured Spirochaetaceae bacterium
TGGACCGGAAGTATTTCACCTGCGGCCGACGACACAGGATGAACGGGACCCATTGTGTCGTCCTGCTGGAGGCGTAGGAAACGGGCGCGCGGGAGACCGACGGATGACACGCCGGTTATTCCCGGTCGGCACCAAGAAGAAGGAACGAAATGTCTGCAACGCAATCATCAACGTACGGCCGCGCGGAACGCATGCCGAATACGGCTTTCAGAATCATGTCGCTGTTCTTATCGGGACGGGAGAAGTCCGCCGCCGCCGCGCTCACTCAATTCGGGATCCGGCCCGGGGACACGGTGGTCGATTTCGGATGTGGGCCCGGAGCCTATATCCGGAGCGCTTCCGGCCTGGCGGGCGCCAAGGGACGCGTCTACGCGGTCGATATCCAGCCCCTGGCGTTTAAAGCGGTTGAGCGGAAAATAAAAAAATACCGGCTGAAGAATGTGACTCCCGTATTCGCCGACGGCTATCCCTGCCCTCTCGACGCCCGGACGGCGGACGTCGTCTACGCGTTGGATATGTTTCACATGGTCACCCGGCCGTCCGATTTCCTCAGGGAATTGCACCGTATTCTCAAACCCGGCGGCCGGCTGGTTCTGGGGGACGGCCACCAGCCGCGCGCGGTCACCAAACGCAAGATCTCCGCATCCAACCTCTGGGACATCCGGGAAGAAACCGCTGCCTGGCTCGTGTGTACGGGCAAATGAATACCGGCGCCGTCGATCTTGACGCCCGAAAGGCGAAGAGATTGCATCCGCGGTGACGAAACCGGCCGACCGCGCAATTGCATTGAAGAGTACGTCGGCGGTATACTGAGCCGGTGTGAAGAGAGGGAAACCCTTATGAAGGCCGACAAGACGGGCGCTGAAAAACAATCGATAAGGAGAATGGCGGGCATTATCCTCGCGGTCGGCGTCTGCCTGGCGGTGCTCTTCGTCCCCGCCGGAACCCTGGCCTGGCCCGAAGCCTGGATCCTTCTCGGCGTGTATTTCGTTTTCGTGACCGTCCTTATTCTCACTATTAAAAAGCGCGATCCGGATTTGTACAGGGAGCGGACCGCGCGTCAGGAGGAGGGGAAGCGTTGGGACAAAATCCTCCTGGCTTTTTACACCGGTTTTCTTCTTTTACTGCTTGCGACGGCCGGTCTGGACGCCGTGCGGTTTCGCTTGAGTTACGTGCCGGAGGGGGTGAAGATCGGCGCTTTCACGGCCTTTGTTCCCATCGGCCTGCTGTTTTTCCTGGTCTACCGTGAGAACACGTTCGCTTCCAAAGTGGTGCGGATTCAGAAGGACCGGGGGCAGCGGGTGATCGATTCAGGGCCCTACCGGGTGGTCCGCCACCCCATGTACGCGGCCATCATTCTCATGGTCCTGGCCGTGCCTCCGGCCCTGGGTTCGTGGTGGGCCTTGGTTTTTTCCGGGCTGATCGGCGTCGTCTTTGTCATCCGGACGCACCTGGAGGACAAGACGCTACAGAAGGAGCTGCCGGGGTATGTCGAATACGCGAAAAAAACGAGGTTCAGACTCATCCCGGGTATCTGGTAATCTGGTACCCTGACGAGTCCTCGATAATTGTGATTTCCCGGTATTTACAATTAATGATATGTGGTTGTAACAATCTTGGGGGCACGTAAACAGTTGAAGTATTCAGTCGGCACTTGACATTTGTATTTTATTATACTATATTGTATATTCAAGGTAGAATAATGACCAAGCTGGTAGTCCTGGGAATATTGAAACGCAAGCCCCTGCACGGATACGAGATCAAGCGCATCATCCAGGAGGAGATGGGCGACTGGACCAACATCGCCTTCGGCTCGATCTATTTTGCGCTGCAGCAGTTGACCAAGGACGGATGCATCAAGCCGAGCGGTCCGGAGAAACAGAACGCGCGGCCGGCCAAAATTGTCTACGAGATCACGCCGCAGGGCGAGAAGGAATTCCTCGCCCTGCTCGACGATGTCTGGAAGACGCACGAACGGCAGTACTACGCGCTTGACATGGCGCTGTTCTTCGCACCGTACGTGAAAAAATCCGATCGGGAAAAATACCTCAGGCAGCAGCTGGCCGTAATCAAGCACGCCTACTCCCATGTAAAAAAGCACCGGGAGGAAGAAAATACGGCGAGCCATTTCCCGCTGGAGACCAATGCCATTTTCAACCATACGCTTCACCACATGAGGGCCGAATATTCCTGGTTGAGGTGGCTGCTGGAAAAAATGAAGCCGAAAGGGAAAGGGTGATTTTTTTTCGCCTAATATACAAGCTTGTATATTAAAACTTATATAGAGGAGGCAACGGATGGTTGCGGAAAGAATTATTGAAACAAACGAGGGGATCCAGGACACGCTCGAGGTGGAACACTTTGACGAGATGGCGCGCTCCCTGCGGGACAAGGGCTTTATTGAAACCGATGCCGTGATCGCGAGCGGTATCGACCGCGGGCACGCGTTGGAGATGGGCCCGGGGCCCGGGTACCTGGGGCTGGAATGGCTCAAGAAAACGAACGGGACTCGGCTGACCGGCCTGGAGATCAGCGCCAACATGATCGGCATGGCGGGCAAGAACGCCCGCGAGTACGGTCTGGAGAAGCGCGTCACCTATGTGGAGGGAAGCGGACTCAACATGCCGTTCGCGGACAAGACCTTTGACGCCGCTTTCAGCAACGGCTCCCTCCACGAGTGGGAGGACCCGGTCCGCGTCTTCTCTGAGATCCGTCGGGTCCTCAAACCGGGCGGTCGGTTTTTCGTAAGCGACCTGCGCCGCGATATGAGTATTCTTATGAAGTGGTTTATCAAGAAAAGCTGCCGGCCCCGGGTGATGGTGCCGGGCCTGGTCTCGTCGCTGAATGCGTCCTATACGCGGACGGAAATTGAGACGATACTCAAGGCGGTTCCCTTCAGCCGCCTGACGGTGAAAGCCACGGTCCCCGGGCTGGAGATTTCCGGGATGAAGTAAGAAAAACAGAATCTGCCTTGTTCGGGCCCCCGGGGACGATTGTCGCCGGGGGTTTTTTTACCGCCCGCGCATTTCCAGTCGCACGACGTATTGCAGCTTCAGCCGATCGGAGATTGCGGCGAACAAACGGGTAAACCCGCTCATCATTTTTCTCGCGTCGCGAAACATGGGGATGGCTTCCGCCACCGTGATACGCTCGTCCCAGGATTCGAGAACGGCCGGGTCTTTCAGGCCCCAGACGAGGAGGGCATTGAATTTTCCTCTTTTCAGAACCAGCCGGTTGGAGAACGAAACGTTGGGGGTGGCGTCGAAGGCGATTTCGCTTCCCGGGAACCGGTCTGCGATGCGTCAGCAGCGGTTTCATTTTCCGGCTTTCGACGGCCCGTCCCCAGAGCGGAAGGAGCAGGGTTTCCTGGACGTTGGCCAGGCGCAATTGGACTGAATCCGGAATTGGTTTTCTCCTTGATTCGGGTTTGATCCGATCATTTCCCCGATGATACGCATCACAGAACAGCAGGAAGAAATTCAAGTTCACCGGCTTGCGATCGGTTTGTCTCAAGATACATGTGCCGAGAATTTTTTTCCAGCGCTTTTTATCTGTGTCTGCTGCCAATCGTCGTTGTCTTGATTTCATTACGCGCCTTTACGCCGGTGTGTTCCTACGCCATGAAAAGAGCAACCGTGTAGAGTCTCAGTTTTAAAAGGCTTGACAACTTCACATAATCAGGTTATATTGACAATGGTTATCATTATCAATAAGAGGAGCCTATGCCGCACGGACACCGGTGGGGACAGAAATTATCGGGATGCGGGTACCGGCTGACGGCCGGTCGTGAAGCCATTATAGACGTTCTTTCACGTTCCGACAAGCATGTCAGCGCGGAAGACATCTTTCTGGAGTTGCGGGCCGCTCATCCGGGCATCGGGTTGACCACCATCTACCGGACGCTGGAACTGCTGGTGCAGACCGGGATCGTGGCCCGGTTCGAGTTCGGGCAGGGCCGGGCCAAGTACGAATTGACCGAGGAATACGGCACCAAAAAGCACCATCATCACCTGATCTGTAAAAGTTGCCACACGATCATCGATTATTCTGATTTTCTGGAGGACGAGTTGTCCTATATAGAAAAAACGGAGAAGGGCCTGGCCAGAAAGTATGGCTATACCATTGACAACCACGTCATAAACTTTTACGGATTATGCAAAACATGCCGGGACACGTGAGGTGATTTTTTTTGTGTGCGATATGAAAATGGTTTTCAATAGCAATAAGACAACGTCCCTTGAGTGGACTGATATCACAAGATCGAGGAGGAATGAGTATGCCGAGAGGAGATAGAACGGGTCCCGCCGGAAGGGGATCGATGACGGGCCGGGGTGCCGGTTATTGCGCCGGATACGCCGCGCCGGGTTTCATGAACACGTATGGGGCAAGAGGCTTTTTCGGCCGGGGCCGGGGCGGCGGTTTCGGACACGGCTACCGGCACATGTACTGGGCCACCGGGTTACCCGGCTGGGTCGGTTCCGGCGGCTACGGGCCGGCGGATATCCCCGCGTTCCGGGCGCCGACGCCGCAGCAGGAAGCCGAGGCCTTGAAAAACCAGGTGCAGTACCTGCAGGATTCGATGAACGCCCTGAACGAGCGCATCAGGGAACTGGAAAACTCGCAGACCGAGTCGGGTGATTGATCCGGCGCGCGGACTGCGGAATTTCGCCGCCGGGGGAAACACCGACGGGCGCTTGAAACGGATTTTTTTACAACAGGAGTGTATATGAAGGCGGCTATTTCAACCGACGGGCCTTATGTGTCCGCGCATTTCGGCCGGTGTCCGAGTTTTACCCTGGTGGAGATCGACGGGACCCGGGTGCTGAAAAAGGAAGTCATCGCCAACCCCGGTCATCATCCCGGATTCCTGCCCCGGTTTTTGCATGAGCGGGGTGTGAGCGTCATCGTGGCCGGCGGCATGGGCGGCCGGGCGCAGGCGCTGTTCGACGAGGAGGGCATCCGGACCGTCATGGGCGTGTCCGGAACCGTGGAGGAAACAATCGCCGCGCTCTGCACGGGAACCCTGGCCGGGGGCGCCTCTCTCTGCCGGCCGGGCGCGGGCAAAGGGTATGGCGTGGAAAAAAGCGATTGCGACCATGACGGAGACCACCACCATGATGCGTAGCGCCCGGCGACTGCATCGGGCTCCGGGACGGCTGCACGCCGGTGCCGCCATGGTGCTGGCGGGTTTTTTGCTGCTGGCGACGGCGCCCGCGGCGGAGGCCAAGCCCCGCGTGGCCGCCCAGCTGCTTGAGGGCCTGTTCATTTACGAACTGCAGAAGGACGTGCTGCTGGTGCGGCACAGCTATCCCTGGCCGGCCAATTCACTGCTCGTCCGCGTCAACACGACGAACTGGGTGTGGG
>CAYQRT010000230.1:0-5330 GCA_964419695.1 uncultured Spirochaetaceae bacterium
AGGCTGTTGCTCTACCACCTGAGCTAGCGGCCCGTATGATCGCCGATTCGCATACCACCAGGCCGCCGTAAAGCGCTACCAAAACGATACACGGCTTCATACTACACCCCACCGGGATGCATTTCTGGTGGTCGGACGGCGAAAACATCAATGTGCCTATTTATCAAACAAAAATGATCCCAAGCCGCTCGGCCAAGGCAAGAAAATATAACAATTCCTCCTTATATTGTCAACCAGGGACGGCCTCAATTTCAGAATGAGGCACAAACCGGGGCGACCCCCCCCCTTCTTTTTGAAAAACAGCGCGGCACGTCCGGCCCGGCGCCCTGATTTCCGCCCAAACTCTGGCACCGGACCGTTGACTTCCCGCCGGAATCCCTTGTACCCGGCATTTGAACGAATGGGCGCTCGAACCGGTCCAGACCAAAGGCTCCACCTGCTTTTCTAAAAGCACATCCGCCGTCCGCCCCCGCCAACCGGCCAGATACCGCTCGTTCAGCATGTTGCTCAACTGAAGCAACGTCCGCACCCGTTCCTTGATCACCCGGTCCGGCACCCGGGGGGCCAACGAAAACGCCGCCGTTCCCGGGCGGGGAGAAAAGGGAAACACGTGGATATGCGCCAAATCCAGATCCTCAATGAGGGCGGCACTGGCCTTGAAATCCCGGTCCGTCTCGCCGGGAAATCCCACGATAACGTCCCCTGATAGAAACACACCCGGTTTTCGTTCCCGTAACGCCATGACGCCTTCCGTCAGCCTCCTGACGGTGTAGCGTCGCCTCATCCAGCCCAAAACCCGGTCGGAACCCGATTGCACGGGAATATGCACGTGGGGGCAGACCGCGTCCTCAGCCAATACGTCCATGAACCGCGGCGTCAACGCCTCGGGTTCCAGGGAGGAAAGCCTGAACCGCACGTGCCGGGTGTGCCGGATCGCGTACGCTAATAGTCCGGCCAGGTCGTATGTTCCGCTCTGGTACGCAGATATATTGACCCCGGTCAGAACAACTTCCGAGAACCCCTCCCCGACAATTCGCGCCAGGGCGTCGGCGACGCGCGGAAAATCAAGACTGACGGCCTGGCCCCTGGCCAGGGGCACCCGGCAATACGCGCACATTCCGTCACACCCGTCCTGAATCTTAAGGAATGCCCGCGAATGGAAATAAAAATTTCGAGCGACCAGGCTGAAGGCGTCATAGGCGGGCTTTATTGTCGATTGACGTCGAAATTCCTCAAAAAAATGGTGTTTCTGTTCTCGAGTGAACCGGGAGAACCGTGTTTCCCCCGCGATCGCGGCCGGCAATCCGAGGAGAACGGCCTTGTTGCTTTGCGGGACAACTACCGCCCCGTTTTCCGGAGCCAGATGCTCACGTAAGCGGTCATACTCCACCTCGGCGTAACAGCCGGTCACAATGACCAGCGCCGGCGGATGCTTGGCTGCCAAAGAGCGGATGGCGTGCCGGGCCTTGGCGTCGCTGCGACCGGTGACCGTGCAGGTATTAATGATCACCAGGTCCGCCGGTTGATCAGCGCCGGCCAGCGTCAGGCCCGCCTCCAGGCAGGCCGCGGTGAGCGCCTCGGTTTCAGCTTGATTGAGTTTGCATCCCAGCGTATGAAAAAAAACGGTCATGGCACCGCGGGAGAGACGGCCAGGGAGAGTTTTTCCCGCATCCGGTCTCTTCCACGGAGGGCTTCCTGGTGGGAGGGATCCAGCTTGAGAGCCTCGCCGTAGGCGGCCAGGGCGCTCTTGTAGTCCCCGAACTTCTCACGAGCCAGACCCGCACCCAGCCACCACTCGAATGCGTTCGGATTGGAATGGAGCGCGTAGGAGAGGGCGGTATCGGCGTAGATGTATTGCCCCTTCTTCAAATATATGTCTCCCAACAACGCGTACGCCGTGGGAACCTTGGTGGAATTGGGCAGGTAGGAAATAAAACGCTGGATCGCGGGCAGGGCGTCATCGTAGCGCCCCTGGTTGTAAAACCAGGCATAGAGCTTGGTCAACGATTCTTCGGCGTTTTCAATCAAGTATTGATCGGATCCGGTCCGCTCGATTCCCAGGCGGGTGTAGTCAAAGGCCTCGGAATACTTGCCCTGGGCGATCAATGACCAGCCCAACACGATATATGAATATCGGTTCCCCGGGGTTTCCTTGATCTCATTCAAACAAATGGCAATGGCTTCACCGTATCTCTTGGCCTTGTATTCCCTGACCGCATCCGGTTTGACCGGCTTGGGTTTCACCACCGCCGGCGCGGGATCTTCCGGCTGGACAGGATCGGGATTCTCCTGGGCGACCAGGGGCAGGCCGGCCGCGAACAGCACCAACAGCCATATAACGCTTTTCATGCTTTCTCCTCGAGTTTTCGTTCCATGATGCAATTTCCATTGTACCGGGCGCCGCTTTCAATCACCAGGTCGGGGGAGGTGATATCACCGTCCACCACCGCGGTGGAGGACAGCTCGACGCGGGCCTGGGCCCTGATATTGCCCTTGATGCGTCCCCGCGAGGAAATGGTGCGGGCCTCTATCTGGGCCTCAATATCCGCCTTTTCGCCGATATACAGATCACCCGACGCCTTGATCTCGCCCTTGAACCTCCCTTTGATCATAAGCGGTTCCTTGAAGCTCAAGACCCCGGAAAAATCGATGTCTTCCGCCAAAACGGTTTCAATATCCGTTTCATCCCTGCGTTTCAATACTTCATTCACTTTATGCACTCCTTGGCGTTACGACCGGAACGGCGCCTTTCCGCCCCACGGACGATTATGGCGGCGGCCGAACGTCGATAAATCCTACCAAGCGCCATTTTTTCTGTCAAGCTTTGCTCCGTCTGCAAGGGATCCCTTTCGCCTGTGCTTACCTGGCTGAAAGCTCCGCCTGGTCCATGCTCATTCTATCGGCATTTCCAGCGTTGCCTGTCTCAAAAGATGCGCCCTATTTCAATATCCGGTAAATCTTTTCCAGAGAGGCATGCAGCCGATGACGCATTTCCTTGGTATACGGATTGAAACTCTGTATGTCAAGAAAAAGCTGCCAGGGATCGTTGCAGGTTTGTTCGATGATCTCGAGCAGTTTCTTGTATCCCAGGGTGGCGATGGTCGACGGTTTCAGGGAAAGGTCAGCCAGGACCCTTCCCATGTAGTGGGTGATTCCCTGGGTAAAAGCGGCCTCGCGATCGTGTTCATGCGGATCCATGTGAATCAGGCGCAGGCCCATATCGCTGAAAGTCTTTTGCCAAAAATCCGCGGTGGTGTTCCCGGCACGGACCGGATGCATGACCAGGGGCATCCCGGACACGCCGTTTTTTCCCGAATCGGGCCCGAACATGGGATGGGTGGCGATGATCTCCACGCCGGGATCCAGATACTTTTCCATCAGGTCCGCGGGCACCACCTTGACCGAACAGGTGTCGAATACGACCGTGGGCTCCTTAATCAACCGATGAGCCCGGATGAGGACTTCCTCAAATGAAGAGATGGAAACGCAGAAAAAGACTGCGTCGCAGGCGCACACCTCTTCCTCCGCGACCCAGATGAGTTTCGCGGACAGATTTTCCTTTCTGGTACGGGAATGGACTTTAACCGAAAAACGGCTGGAAAGCAACGACGCCCAGAACAGGCCGAAGCGCCCCAGGCCGTATACGCCGACTGTCATGACGCGGTTTCACCTCTATCAAGCGCCCCGCAGCGCAAGGCGCAATCTTCCGCCGAGCAAAGGCGTCGCGAATCGTCATGCGCCGGGCAAGAGCCTCCACTCCACCCTCCGCCCGTGCTTCGGGAAGGCGGGCGAAAATCCTCGGGTGAAAGCACCCTATCATTTTTCACCGTTTTGTGACAGCCCCGCTCCCAAGAAGGAGCAGGTTACAGAATGAAAGGAATCAACGCCTTACGAGCGGCCGGGTAATCGGGAAACGTTTTCCGGTACCAGGCGTGGTAGCTTAAGGCGCGGGGCCCCAAATTGGCGATGGTCCACAGGGCAAAGGCCGCGCCGGCCGGCGACCACGTCAGAACGGCCCACCCGATCCACTCAATGATCTCCCCCAGGTAATTGGGGCAGGAAACCAGCCTGAAAAGGCCGCCATAGGGGATTTTATACGCAGCGCCGCGCCCGTTGCGCAAGCGCCTTAAAATCCGGTCCGAGGTGACGTTGAGTGTGAAACCCGTCAGGAAAAGGACGGTACCGATGATAAAACGCGGATCAAGAAACCATTCGTTGCCATAGACCGCTCCCGGCTGGTGAAACAGCCAAAACCCGTTAAAAAACGCGTTACCCACATTGAAGCCCATGCCGGAGAACATGACCATAACCGGCATGACAGATGATGCCTTACTCCGTAAAAAGGGAAAAAGCAGGGACCGGTACAAATAATGCCCAAGCCATAAAAGCAAAAACGCGCATACGGGCCAGGACCGGTTATTGCCCAGCAGGAAAAGAGCGACCATACCCGACCAGGAGACGGATTCCATAACCAGCCAGGCCACGGAACTGTTGAGCGAGGGACCCCACCCCTTACTCTTTATCTTGCCGTACGGAGCCGGGATAAAAAAAAGCACGATGAAGACCGCCACGGCCACCAGGCACCATATCCCCAGAAAGATCAGAAATAGTTCCCAATCTATCATGTCACATACTATCCTTTTTCGGTACACATCCGAATTCCCGGAACCAGGCGATGGTATCCGCCAGGGTTTCCCGCAATGGCCGGGGCGCGTATCCCAAAGCGCTCCGCGCCTTGTCGGAGCTGACCAAACGATAATGATATAGCATATCCAGGGAATCGTGGGTATAAAGGCTGCGCCGCCCCGACAAAGCGGCTCCCAAGGCCAGAAACGGCACACCCAACCGCGCCAGAAGTGACGGGATGACCATTTTCACCGTCTTTTCCCGGGTGATCTCCCCGATCATCCGGGCCAGCCCCGCTACCGATTCCCATTCGCCGCCCAGAATATAGCGTTCCCCGCTTTGGCCCATTTTTTCAGCCGCCATGGCCCCGGCCGCCACATCGCGGGCATCCACCCAATTAAAGCCGCCGGCCACCAGGCCCGGCAGCCTCTTGCGAATTAATAGCAAGAGAAATTCTCCCATAAAGGACGGCTTAAAATCACAGGGACCGATGACGGCCGTGGGATTGACGATCACGGCGTTCAAACCCCGGTCCACCGCCCGCAACACTATCCGCTCGGCCTCGGCCTTGGACCAGTCATACAGCATATGCGTATCCCGTTCAACCAACGGCCGGGTTTCGGTGACCGGCTCTGCTTCCGGCCGGCTGGAAAAGGCGTGAATGGAAGAAAAATGCACCAAGCGCCTGACACCCGCGGCCAGCG
>CAYQRT010000231.1:0-5326 GCA_964419695.1 uncultured Spirochaetaceae bacterium
CGCGTCCCGGCAGAAGGTGACCCTCATCGGGCCCAAGGGATCCATCGAACGCGTCCGCGTCCTGGGCCCGGCCCGCCGGCAGACCCAGGTGGAGATCGCCATGACCGAGCAGTTCCGGCTGGGCATCGAGCCGCCCGTGCGCGAATCCGGGGACATTGAAGGCAGTCCCGGGGTCACCATCCAGGGGGACAAAGGCACGGTAGCGCTGGACCGCGGCGTAATCTGCGCCCGCCGCCACATTCATATGTCCCCGGAGGAGGCCCTGGGGTTCGGCCTGCACGACAAGGACGTGGTGCGCGTGCGCGTGGCCGGCGACCGGGAGTTGATATTCGGAGACGTGCTGGTGCGCGTCAACCCGCAGTACCGTCTGGCCATGCACATCGACACGGACGAGGCCAACGCCAGTCACATCAAGACCGGCGACACCGGGTATATTGAAGGGATCCAGAGCCGTCAATAACCTTGCTTACCGGTGGCGGTTGCTATATATTTGCATAAGCTATGTTTTTCGGCCAAAAGCCCCTTTTCCAGTTTAAGATTTCAGGCATTCCCGTGAAATTCGGGTTTTCGTTCGTCTTCAATATTTTCTTTGTTTTTTCGTACATCTTCACCCCCCTGGGCCTGCCGGCGGCGCTGGTATCCATCACCCTGATCATCCTGGTGCACGAATTGGGGCACGCGTTCATGGCGCGCGGCCGGGGCTACCGGGTGGAGGGCGTCCAGGTGCAGTTCGCGGGCGGGTACTGCGAACACGAAGCCTGCGATTACGAGCGGGACGACGTCTTGATCGCCTGGGGCGGCGTGATCGGCCAGGCGGCGCTGGTGGCCGCGGCCGTGCCCCTGTACCTGCTTCTGTTTGACAGCGTGTTCGCCGGCAGCCTCTTCATGCAGCTGCTCTTCCGGGTGTTCATCTACCACAACATCTTCACCGCGGTCTACAACCTCCTGCCCTTTCCCGGCTTCGACGGCCGGGTCGCCTGGCAGTTCGTCATCCGCCGTTTCCGCAGGCACCGGGCCGACCCCTACTACTCAACCGTCCACCGCGGCGAACGGCGGGTGAACAGGATCATCCGCTTCAAGAAGCCCAAGCGGCCGCGCGGCGACGGGGAGGTCAGCGCCGAGGCCCGCGCCTTTGCCGACAAAATCATGGAAGACATCATGAAGAAGCAGCGCGGCCGGGCGGACGACCAGGACAAGAAGAAATAAACGGACCGCACACGCATGGAACTGGTCTCCCCGGCGGGAAATCTTGAAAAACTGAAATATGCTTATCTGTACGGCGCGGACGCGGCCTACATCGGGTTGGGCGGCTTCTCCCTGCGCGCCCAGGCCGACAACTTCACGCCCGGCGACCTGGCGGCGGCGGCCGCGCTCAAAAACGGCAGGAAACTCTACGGCGCCTTCAACGTGGCTTTTTCGGACGAGCGGCTGGCCGCCCTGGAAGAGGTGCTTCCCCGCCTGCCGGCCGGCGCGTTCGACGCCTTCATCCTGAGCGATCCGGGGGCCGTGGCCCTCTTCCGCCGCTATTTCCCGCGCACGCCCCTCCACCTCTCCACCCAGGCCAACTGCACCAACGCCGCGGCCGCCCTGGTCTACCGGGACCTGGGATTCACGCGCGTCATCGCGGCGCGCGAGTTGAGCCTGCGGGAGATCGAGGCCATGAAAAAAAAATCAGGGCTGGCAATCGAGGTGTTCGTGCACGGGGCCATGTGCCTTTCGTATTCGGGGCGCTGCCACCTTTCGGCCTGGCTGGCCGGCCGCAGCGCCAACCACGGGGACTGCGCCCATTCCTGCCGCTGGGAGTACCGGGTGCTGGAGGAGTCGGAACGGCCGGGAGAGTACCTGCCCGTGGTGGCGGGATCCGATTTCACCTCCCTGCTCTCTTCCAAGGACCTCTGCCTCATCGACCACCTGGACCGGCTGCGCGACGCGGGCGTGGACGCGGTCAAGATCGAGGGACGCATGAAATCCGCCTATTACACGGCGGTCACCGCCCGCGCCTACCGGAGGGGCATCGATATATCCCTGGGCCGGTGCGCGGAGGACCTTACCCCCTACAAGGCCGATCTGTGGAACGTGAGTCACCGGGAATTCTCCACCGGGTTCCTCTTCGGCAGGGAAGACATCGCGCGGCCCACCCTTGAGCCGTACCACAGGCAGTACCTGTTCATGGGGGCGGTGGGCGAACAAACCGGTCCGGACGAGTACCGGCTGGACGTCAAGAACCGGCTGACCGCGGGCGAGTCAATCGAATACGTGGGGTATGACGTTCCGTTCCTCGCCGACAGCGCCTACCGCCTCCTGGATGAATCCCGAAACGCCGTGCCCCACGTCAATCACGGCTGCGCCGCCTTTCTGAAAACCGACCAGCCGGTCAAACCGGGGTACCTGATTCGAAAAATCAACAAAGCCGGCCGTTGTGGTACAGCGTCAGGGTGACCGCGCGTCCCTTGAACAACCTCCGGCCTTGGAATAAAATTATTCAGCATTACATTGGTTCCGTCGCGGGTCGGGCCGATCCCGGCGGGAAAGGGGTATCCATGAAGTCAATGGCTTTGGTTCTCGTATTATTACTGCTGGCGGGATCGGTCTTCGCGGAAAACGATCAGCTCTTGGCGCTCAAGCAGGCCATGAAATCCGCCCAGGAGCAAAGAGACACGGGGGTGGTGCTCACCATCCTGGGCGGCGTGGCCCTGGGCGGCGGCGTCGTTTCGTTCCTGGTCGGTTATATCGCCATCTTCCAGGATATCCTGCTGCACTACTCCTCATTCTCCCCCTCGGACCTGACCGATTATTTCGTCTGGCTGATAACATCCGTGGGCGCCATGGCCCTGGGCGGCATCGGGTTGGGCGTGGGTATTCCCTTCATCATCGTGGGCAACGTCCGCTACCACCGGGCCGAGCGCGACATGAGAAACCTGGATCAGGTCGATACGACGAGCGTGCGTCCCTTCATCGGCGTCAATCCCTGGCCGTTTCAGATACGCGTCGGATTGGATATATCACTGTAGCCGGCGACGGCCGTTTCCATCTTTGAAGCGGGGGAATGCCGATGCGCGTTCTGATCGTGGAAGACGACAACAAGATCGCCTCGTTCGTCGCCAAGGGCCTCAAACAGGAACAGATAACCGCGGAGCGGGCCCGGGACGGAAACGAGGGCCTGGCCGTGGCCCAGGACCGGCCGTTCGACGTGCTGATCGTGGACCTCATGCTGCCGGGCCTGGACGGGTACCAGCTCATCTCGCGGCTGCGGACCGCCGGCAACCGGACCCCGGTGCTCATCCTCTCCGCCAAAAGCGGCCTGGACGACAAGCTGGAGGGATTCCGCGCCGGGGGCGACGACTACCTGACCAAGCCCTTTTCCTTCGCCGAACTCCTGGCGCGCCTGCGGGCCCTGGCGCGGCGCGGCGCGGCTCATGATACCCAGACACTCCTGGCGGCCGGGCCGCTGGTCCTGGATCTGGTGACGCGGCGCGTCACGCGCGAGAAGCGGGAGATCGACCTGCGGCCGCGGGAATTCGCGCTGCTGGAATACCTGATGCGCAACGCCGGTTCGGTGGTCTCCAAAACCATGATCATGGAACATATCTGGTCCTATTACTTCGACCCGGAATCGAACATCGTGGACGTGCTCGTGCACCGGCTGCGGGGCAAGATCGACGACGGGTTCGACGCCAAATTGATCCACACGGTGCGGGGAACGGGCTATGTTCTTAAGATCGTTTAGGTTCCGCATCACCCTGGTCTTCACCGCCATTTTTATCTCCTGCTCGGCGGTGCTGTTCGTCACCGCCTACCTGGTCACCGGCACGTCCCTGGCCAATGAAGAACGCGCCCTGCTCCGCTCGCGCCTGCTTGAGTTCTGGGCCGTGTACCAGACCGGCCGGGTGGGCCTGGTGCGGGCCGAGCTCACCCTGGAACGCGTCTACCGGGACGAACGCGCCTTCAGCCTGCGCATTACCGATCCGTTCAACGGCACCACCTTCATCTATCCGCCGCCCAACCTGAAAAGCAACCCGTACGCCTCGCTGGAGACGCTCCCGCTCCTGAACGAAGGCGAGGTGGTCACGCTCCGCAACGCCCAAAACGGGCTGGAACTGGTGGTGAGCGCCCTGCGGCTGCCCGACGGCAACCTGCTGGAAATCGGCATCAGCAACACCGAACGGGTGAGAACCCTGGCGCGGTTCCGCGACACCTACCTCCTGGTTCTCCTGCCCCTCATCATCCTGAGCGTGCTGGGCGGCGCGTTTTTCTCGTCGCGGTTCATCTCCCCGGTCAGAAAAATGGTGGCCGGCATCCGGGAGATCACGGCCACCGGCGACATCCATAAACGGGTGCCGCCGGGCGATCCGCGGCGCTCGGGGGAGGAACTCGCCGAACTGGCCGACCATTTCAACGGCCTGTTGACGCAGATCGAGGGGCTGGTCTCGGACATGCGGGAGACGATCGACAACGTGGCGCACGACATCCGCACCCCCCTCACCCGCCTCCGCGCGGCCGCGGACGGCGCCCTGGCCTCCGGCAGCCGGGCGGACCTGCACGAGGCCCTCACGCTCTGCGTGTCCGAATCGGAGCACGTGTTGAGCCTGTTGACCACTCTCCTCGAACTCTCCCGCGCCGAGGCCGGGGTGCTCTCGCTCGATAAACGCCCCGTGGACCTCTCCGCCCTGATCGTCGATTTCGCCGAGCTCTACTCCTATCCCGCGCAGGAGAAAAACGTCACGCTCACCGCCGTGCCCTCCGGGCCGGTGACCGCGCCCGCGGACCTCAATCGCCTGCGCCAGGTGCTCTCCAACCTGATCGAAAACGCGCTGCGTCACTCACCGCCCGGCGCCGCGGTCACGCTTGCCGCGTTCGATGATGGAGACCGGGCCGCGGTCAGCGTCACCGACCAGGGCGACGGCATCCCGCCCGAGGACCGGGACCGTATCTGGAAACGCTTCTACCGCGGCCGGAACGCCGCGGCTCCCGGCTTCGGCCTGGGCCTGAGCATGGCCAAGGCCGTGGTGGAGGCGCACGGAGGGACCATCGACGCCGGGAACGCGACGGGGAAAGGCACCGTATTCACCTTCCGCCTGCCCCGCTAGGGAAGGCGGCCGCTGCGTGAGCGTGTCCGCCTTTTCGTGCCGGATGCCGTGACCGCCTATCAGGTCGCTCCCGGCAAAGTCTTTTTTGCGGATATCACAACGCCCTGTGGCCATAACGGTCTCCTTCCGGGCGGCCTGGTTCCGCCTGGAAACAGTAGAGGCGCTCCGGGCCGCACCTCACCAACGGGCGTCATGCTGCTTTTCTCTTCCCCCGCCCGCACTGGCCGGCGCCGGCACCG
>CAYQRT010000232.1:0-5304 GCA_964419695.1 uncultured Spirochaetaceae bacterium
CGCGGGCTGGGTTAGGGAAGTGGACGCCTTCCGAATCGGCCACGCCGCCGTGCTCTTGGGCGCGGGTCGCGCCCGCCGGGAGAGTGTCATTGTGCCGGGAGCGGGCATCGAACTTCTGAAAAAAACGGGCGAACGGGTGGAGCGCGGCCAGGAGCTGTGCCGGCTGTACGCGGACAAGACAACCAACATAACGGCGGCGGCGGAAGAGGTGCGCGGGGCTTATGATATCACGGACAAGGAAGTACCCCGGCGTGGTTGGATTTTGCGGGAATTGGATGAGTAATGCACTGGGTTAAAAAGGAAATCGACGCGGTCAAGGCGCGCGAGATGTGCGACCAATTCGGCATCAGCCTGCTGCTGGCCGTGATCCTTCTGCGGCGGAACATTCTGTCGCCCGAGGACATGCAGTTTTTTCTTGAGGACGATCTGCGCTTTCTGCACAATCCCTTCGTATTCAAGGATATGACCCGCGCCGTGGATCGCATCCGGCAGGCCGTCACGAATCGTGAAAAAATACTTGTGTACGGCGATCGGGACGTGGACGGCATAACGGCCACGGTGCTGCTGGTGGAGGCGTTGACGGAACACGGGGCCGACGTATCCTGGAATGTGCCCCTGGGCGACGACGATTACGGCCTCTCGTCGGCCGACGTGGACGCGGCCGCCGCCGCCGGCGTGAGTCTGCTGTGCACCGTGGATTGCGGCATCTCCAATACCAGGGAAATCGCCAACGCGCGTTCCCGCGGCATGGACGTCATCGTCATCGACCACCATAACCCCCAGCACGAGTTGCCGAAAGCCCTGGCGATCATCAATCCCAAGGTCGCGGAATCGGGATACCCGTTTCTCCACCTGGCTGGTTGCGGCGTAGCCTCCAAGGTGGATTGGGCCCTGGGATTCTCCCGGAGCGTCTTTTACGGCCGGGCGCACGTACTGGTGCTCATTACGCCTCTCAACGATTCCTACAGTGTCCAGGCGGCCCGTTTTTTCAACCTGGTGGAAACCGGCTCCTTCAGGGAGAACGTTGTTCCCGACGTGGGGGCGGATTTCCTGAAGCGCCTGCTTGAGTTCGTCGACGGCGCTGAAATCATCGTGCACGACGGCCCCGCCCATGCCCGCCTGGCGGAAAAAATCTGGGGAAACGACGCCGGCGCGGTGGACGGTACGGACTTCCAGGAGTGGCTGGCGCGGGATTTCCCCGCGGTGGCGGGCAAAAGCCTCCTGGCCATTCGCGAGATGAGCCGGTTGGGGAAGTACGCGGCGCGCCATTTGACGGAGATGGATATGTTTAAAAGCCTGTTCGTGTCCGCGTTGCACAAAAACGTCAGGGAACAGACCGCCGCCGCCGCCGCCCGGTTGGATCTGGCCGCCCTGGGCACCATCGCCGATCTGATGCCCCTGGTCAATGAGAACAGGATCATCGTGCGCCACGGGCTCAATCTCATGGCCTCGGGCGGCCGTCACGGACTCCGGCAACTGCTGGACAAGCGAAACCTGATTGGAAAAAAGATAAGCGTCAAGGACATCGCCTGGCAGGTGTCGCCCATCATCAACGCCTCGGGCCGGCTGGGCGAACCGGACAAGGCGGTATCCCTTTTCCTGGAGCGGGAGACCGGGAGGCAGGAGGAGCTGGCCGGATACCTCTGCAAGCTCAATGAAAAGCGCAAGGACCTGGGCGAAATCACCTGGAAAAAAATGTACGATGCGGCCCAGCGATCATTCAATGAGACCGAAGGCAAATTCATACTGGTCGCGGGGGACGCCATCCACCGGGGCATTACCGGTATTCTGGCGACGCGGATGGTGAGGCATTTCAAGGCTCCCGTGTGCGTGGTGGCGGAGCTCAAGGCCAAAGCCGTAGGATCCCTGCGCAGCGTGCCGGAAATTCCTCTGGCTCCCTTTCTCTCCCACTTCCGGGATTTGTTCACCGATTACGGCGGCCACGACATGGCCGCCGGTTTCAGCCTGCCCCTGGACAAACTCGAGGTTTTCCGCGCCCGTTTTTACGAGGTGGTCGGTGACTTTTCTCCGCCGGCGGAAAAGGAGGACCACCTGCTGGTGGACGCGGAAATTCCGCGGACCATGCTCACGCCCGACCTCTATGAAACCGCGGCCCGGCTCGCTCCCTACGGGGAAGCGCATCCACCCCTGCAGTTCTACACGGAAGAACTGGTGGTGGACGCCTGCGATGTGGTGGGCAAGCGGGAACACGTGCATCTGAAAATGACCCTCAATACCGGCACCTTCCGTTTCCCCGCCATGCTGTGGAACGGCGTCGAACTGTACGGCGAACGGTTCCGGGCCGGGGAGCGGGTGGACGTGGTATACAAGATTCAGAAGAACACCTATATGAATACGGAGACCATCCAATTGATCGTCACGGATATAGCGCGAACGGGTGAGCGGACGGTCGATATCCTCAGGCCCAATGAAGATTTTTTCGACTCAACCCGGATGGTGGATTTTTAACCTCAGTATCGCTCCCGGCGTCGGGCATGATTGACAAAAAACGATATTTTGAGCATTGTGTATGCTCCTTACGCCAAAACCCTTTAGAGGAAGGAGGTGATTCCTATCGCCTACATTACGGTTTCCAGCGATGAACCGCTGGAGCGGGCCCTGAAACGTTTTAAACGCGAAGTCGAAAAAGAGGGCATCATCCGGGAATGGAAAAAAAGGGAGTATTACGAGAAGCCTTCCGCCATCCGTATCCGGAAGGAGAAATCCAACAAGCGGAAGCAGCAGAAAAAGATGCGCAAATCCGGTTCTTCGCGCTGAGGGGCGCGGCCCAGGCGAGGGAATCTCGCTTCATGCGACGATCACCTCTTGAATTTTCGGAGCGGCACACGGACGGAAGGTCCGGTACGCTCCTTTTTTTTATTCGAGTCAGAAAGGCTTCTGAAAAAAAACCGTTCGCCTCTTTCGTAAAGGAAAGCGCGAACGGCTTGCGTGCCGCCGATCAGAATTGAACTGATGACACGTGGATTTTCAGTCCACTGCTCTACCGACTGAGCTACAGCGGCATTTGACCATGAGAACCTACCAGTATTTTTTTTTAATGTCAATACCTGCGGGAGTTCGACCCGGCGCGTATCATCGACTTGACAGGTTGCCGGAATCGTCCCAGAATGTTTCATCCTCGTCGTACAGCGTGTGTTGACGTATACCATTATCAACGTTGCGGCAGAGGCCGGAGGAGGGCGGAAGATAAGCGGTCATGGATGACAAGGATCAGCAGCCGAAGGAAAAACAGAAAAACGCATTCATGCGCAAAGTGGACCGGGAAAAAGGATATGAGCGGGCGGCCGAGTTTCTCCTGCTTCTGGGGCGGGAGAAGGCGGCCGGTGTTTTAGCGCGTCTTTCCACTGAGGAGGTTGAGAACATAATGCGCGAAATCCTTGAGCTCCAGGGCATCGATGCCGCGGAGGCCAAGCGGGTGTGGGCCGAATTCGGACTGAACGCGCCCGTGCCGGAAACCGGCCGGGAGGAAATAAAGGGGGGGATGGATACCGCCCAATCCATGCTCACCGCCGCGCTGGGCGAGGAGCGGTCGCGGGAGATGCTGGAACGGATTGAGCGCAAACTGGCGCCCGATTATTTTAATTTTCTCAAGGGGGTGGGGGAGAGTCATATTGAAGCGCTCTTGGGAGAAGAATCGCCCCAGGTGGTAGCCCTGGTGCTGGCCCATGTGGAGGCGTCGCTTTCCTCACGCCTTTTGAAGAAATTACCCGAGGAAACGCAGAAGGAGGTGGTAAGGCGCATCGCCAAGATGGGAAAGCTATTGCCCGAAGTGATCCGCCGGACCGCCGATTCGCTCAAGAAGAAGCTGTTCGCCCAGGGCGATTTCTCCACCATCCATCTGGACGGCAAGGCCACGCTCAAGAATATCCTCAAGCACATGGAATACGGCCAGGAACAGACCATCCTGGAGACGCTGTCCGAGGAAAAACCCGACCTGGCCCGCGAGCTCGAACACGAGCTTTTCACCATGCAGATTTTCAGGAAACTGACGTACAAGGACCTGCAGCTTTTTATGCGGGACGTCACCGATCGTGATCTGGCCATGATGCTCAAGGGCGAGCCCGATGAACTGCGGGAATACCTGCTGGCGGCCGTTTCGAACAGGCGACGGGAGCAGATACAGGAGGAATCGGCGCTGATCGGGGAAGTCACCCGGCGTGAGGCGGAAAAAACCAAGCGGGTGGTGCTCGATATTCTCAAGCAAAAAATCGGAATAGGCGAAATCCACCTGCTGGATGACCAGGAGTCCACTTTTGTTTGAAACAGGCGGGGGATCTTGTGAAAAAAAAGGTCTTGTGTTATGGTGTGACTTCATCTTATAATCTTCGTAAAGCACCATATGGACTGTGTATTCGAGGGGAACAACCGGAGGTTTTACTGGTATGTCGTTTTACAAGCTTGATGGAGCGAAATTTCCTTCTATGGAAGAATTAAAGGAAGCGATGTGGGAAATATACCAAGATAAAATGTCCAAGGAAGAATTTGAGAAATACATCCAGGAGAAGGTGGAAAAGATCGAATAACAGGCCTTCCCGCCGGCGCGCGACGCGGTTTTTCGTTCATCCTCTACAAAGATCATGACCATATCGAATATTCTGACAGTCTCTCGGATAGCCCTGGCCCCTGTGTTCGTCATCCTGATCATGGTGTGCGACCAGGTCGGGGCGGCCCGGGACACCGTCATCGTGATCTTATGGGTGGTGTACGCACTCATCGAACTTTCGGACTTGGCGGACGGCTTTTTCGCGCGACTCCTCAAACAGGTGAGCGATCTGGGCAAGCTGCTGGATCCTTTCGCCGATTCGGTGAGCCGTTTGAGTTGTTTTTTAGCCTTCACGATCGTGGGGCTGATGCCTCTCTGGATTTTTATTATCGTTCTCTACCGGGATCTATGGGTTTCTTTTATCAGAATCAACCTGGCCCAACGCGGCCGGGTCCAGGGGGCGCGCCTTTCCGGCAAGATCAAGGCCTGGATCTACGGCATCGCCAATGTGGCCGGCCTGGCCGCGTTTACCGCGCAGCGGGTCTTGCCATCCGCATCGCATCGTGATATTATACATATCTTCTGTTTGATTGGTTTTTACTGCGTTGCTGTTATCGCCCTCTGGTCGGGCATAGATTATTCAACCATGCTTTTCAACAGAGAGAAACCCACAAAAAAAAACCAAGTGGGTATTGACTAGGGACTGAGTTTATCTATATGTTAAAGCCCGCGTCCGGCGCTGCCTGACGCGGGTAGAATGTCCGGATGGGGTTTTATCGGGAAGCGGTAAGAACCGTGGA
>CAYQRT010000233.1:0-5243 GCA_964419695.1 uncultured Spirochaetaceae bacterium
ATCATCATGACTTCCAATGCCGGCGCCCGCGAAATCGGCAAGCCGCTGGTGGGATTCGGGGCGCGCAACGTGGCCCAGGACGCCATTGACTACGCCATCGAGCAGGTCTTCGCCCCTGAGTTCCGCAACCGGTTGGACGCGGTGGTCACGTTCAACAATCTGAACGATGAGATCATGCGCCTGATCGTGGGCAAGGAAGTGCGCGAGTTCGCCGCGCAGCTGGCGGAGAAACGAGTGAAACTCACGGTCACCAAGCCGGCGGTGGCCTGGCTGGCGGCCAAGGGCTTCTCCTCCCTCTACGGCGCGCGCGAGGTGGCCCGGCTTTTTCAGGAGAAGGTGAAAAACTTTTTCGTGGACGCGGTGCTCTTCGGCGCGCTTAAAAACGGCGGCAAGGCCCGGGTTACGGTGAAAGACGATGAAATCGCCATCGACTGCGACGGCGCGGAGAAATCCTGACCCACGCATGCCCGTCTTTCAGCTTGGTAGTGATATCGCCTTCCCACCCGTCGAGCTCTCCACCAAGGAGGGCATTTTAGCGATCGGCGGGGACCTGAAACCCGAACGCCTGCTGGAGGCCTACCGGCGCGGCATCTTTCCCTGGTACAGCGAACCCGAACCCATCCTCTGGTGGTCGCCCGACCCCCGCTGCATCCTCTTTCCCCACGAAGCGGTCCTCTCCGGTTCCATGCGCCGCATCCTCCGCAAGGGGCCCTTTCATTTCACGGCCGACACCCGTTTCCGTGACGTGATGACCGCCTGCGCCCGGGACCGCCGGCCCCGGCCCGGCACCTGGATCACGTCCGACATTCTCGAATCCTACTGCGCCCTGCACGAGATGGGGTTCGCCCATTCGCTGGAGGTCTGGGAGGACGGGGAGATGGCGGGTGGCCTGTACGGCGTCTCCCTGGGTTCGATTTTCGTGGGAGAATCCATGTTCCACGTCCGGCCCAACGCCAGCAAGGCGGCCTTCCTCCTGCTCTGCCGGCGTCTGGCCGAATGGGGGTTCATGGTGGTGGACTGCCAGGTATATTCACCACACCTGGGCAGTCTGGGAGCCTGGGAGATCCCCCGCCGTGAATATCTCAAACTGCTCAGCATGGCGCTGGAGCACGAAACGCGGCGCGGTTCCTGGAACGCCGAATTCGAGGGCCGGGAAACCTTGTTTTTAGAGAAAAATTGACCGGAAATCCTTTTTCTACTCAAACGTTTCAGGTTTGTCAGACCGAGAATTAAATATGTCTCGGTCTGACAAACAATTATAATCGGAAATACCGACAATTTGGAAAATTGTCGGTATCAATCCGCAAAAATGCGCTCTGGTTGGCGCGCGGTACGAAGCGGCCGGAGGGGATATAGATAATCTCCGGGGAGCGCGATATGATAGTAGTAGTGGGGGCAGCAGGAGTCGAATGTCATGAAACCTTTTGAAAAAGTCATCATCATCCTGGCCGTGGCGGTCGGCTGCGCCGGCATTATTCTGATCCTCACCTTTGCCCTGGCCCCCGCGGGCGGTAAAGAAACCCGCGCGCTTTCACCGTACACCGCGCCTTCGGCCAATGAGGCCCTCATTACGTACGTGGCGGGAGACGTCTTTCTCAACCGCAACGCCGCCTGGCAGCCGGTGGAAATCGGGGAACGGGTGACGGCCGGCGACGCGGTCCGCACGTTTGAAAACGGATTTTGCGACCTGCAGCTGGGCGAGCGGGTGATCATTTCCGTCCGGCCCAACACCGCCTTCCGCCTGGAGGAGGCGCTCCAATCAGCGGACGGCGTGCGTTCGGACACCCGCCTCTGGAACGGCTCATTGCTCTACAAGGTGGAACGGCTGGCCGACGCCGACCGGGTGCGGGTAACCGCCGGCCCCAAGGCCTTCGGTGTGCGCGGGACCGAGTTCCTGGTGGAGCGCCGGGGAGAAACGATTGTCTGCGGCGTCAAGTCCGGACGGGTGGACGTGTTCTCCGCGGGAGGGACCGCTCCGGAGCTGGTCGTCCCGGCCGGGCGGGAAGCGCGCCTAGACGAAGTTTCCGGCGTGACGGGCGCGTCGGTGGCGTTGGCCAAGATCCGCCGCGAACTTCTTGACCGGCTGGACGCGCTGACCTACGTGGACCTGGCGCCCGGCGCCGCGTCCCGGCTGGTCAAGGTGGCGGTGGAGGTGGACCCCGTGACCGCCGCCATCCTCCTGGACGGCGCCACCGTGGGCTACGGCACGTACGCGGGAATCGTTCCGGCCGGCACGCCGCTCAACCTGATCCTGCGCAAGAACGGCTACCGGGAACAATCCTTCACCATCACCCCCAAGCCCGGTGAAAACCGCATCTACTCCTTCAAACTCGATCTGGACGATCCCGACAAAGGCGCCGCGCCGCCGGCCGACCTGACCGGCGAATACGAATCGCGGCTCAAAAAACTGGAGGACGACTACCGGCGGACCGTGGCGGACAAAGCGGCGGTGACCAAGGAACGTGACACACTGAAGAAGGACCTGGAGGCGGCCAAGAAAGAAAACGCCCGGGTGTCCGCCGAACTGGAAGACGCCCAGCGCAAAATCCGGGAAGCCGTGAACAAGCTTCAGTAGGGCCGTTGACAGCAGGCGGCCCCACACCTTATCATGCACCCCATGAAAGCCAATGAACTCCGCGCTAAATACGTCAATTTTTTCATCTCCAAGGGGCATAAGCAGATTTCCGGCAAATCGCTTATCCCCGAGAACGATCCCACCGTGCTCTTCACCACCGCGGGTATGCACCCCCTGGTGCCGTACATTCTGGGCGAACCGCACCCGGCGGGGAAGCGCCTCTGCAACTACCAGAAATGCATCCGCACCGGAGACATTGACGAAGTGGGCGATCCGTCCCACCTTACCTTTTTCGAGATGCTCGGCAACTGGTCGCTGGGGGACTATTTCAAGAAAGAGGCGATCGAGTGGAGTTTCGAGTTCCTCACCTCGCCGGAGTGGCTGGGGTTTCCGGTGGATAAGCTTTCCGTCACCGTATTCATGGGAGACGACCTGGTCCCCCCGGACGAGGAAGCGGCCGGGATATGGAAATCGCTCGGCATTCCCGAAAGCCGTATTCATTTCCTGCCCCGCGAGGATAACTGGTGGGGCCCGGCCGGACAGACCGGCCCCTGCGGACCGGACACCGAGATGTTCATCGACACGGGCCGGCCGGCCTGCGGGCCTGAATGCCGGCCCGGGTGTCATTGCGGCAAGTACTTCGAAGTCTGGAACGACGTGTTCATGCAGTACAACAAACAGGCCGACGGCACCTACCAATTGATGGACCGTACATGCGTTGATACCGGCATGGGCGTGGACCGCACCATCGCCATGATGCAGGGCAAGACGAGCGTCTACGAAACGGAACTTTTCACGCCCATCCTCGCCGCCCTGGAAGGCGTGTGCGGGAAAAAATTCGGCGCCGACACCGACGCGGACCGGTCGCTGCGCATCATCGCCGACCACGTCAAGGCCTCCATGTTCATCATGGGCGACGAGAAGGGAGTCATGCCCTCCAACCTGGGACAGGGATATATACTACGCCGCCTGCTGCGTCGCGCCATCCGCCACGGCCGGAAATTGGGTGTGGAAAACGCTTTCCTGGAACACCCGCTGCGCGCCTGTCTCTCGGCCTACGCGGAAGTCTATCCCGATGTGGTCCAAAAGGGCGACGCCATCGCGGCGGAGATGAAAGCGGAGGAAGAGCGTTTCTCGGAAACCCTGAAGAAGGGCGAACATGAATTCGACAAGCTGGTACCCAACCTGCTGAAAAATCCCAAGAAAATCATCCCGGGGCGCATCGCCTTCCGGTTGTACGACACTTACGGATTTCCGCTGGAACTGACCGAGGAACTGGCCGCCGAGCACGGGCTCGCCGTGGACCGGGCCGACTTCGACAAGGCCTTCGCCGAACACCAGGAAAAATCCAAACAGGGCGCGGACAAGGTGTTCAAGGGCGGCCTGGCCGACAACAGTGAAATGACCACGCGCCTCCACTCCGCCACCCATCTCCTGCACAAGGCTCTGCACCTGGTCCTGGGCGACCATGTGCAGCAGAAAGGGTCCAACATCACCGGAGAGCGCCTGCGCTTCGACTTTTCACACTCCGCGCCCATGACCCCGGAGGAGGTGAAGCGGGTGGAGGAGATCGTCAACGAGCAGATCCAGCGCGACCTGCCCGTGACCATGGAGATCATGAAGCTGGACCAGGCCAAGGCCGCCGGCGCCTTCGCGTTCTTCGGCGAGAAGTATGAGGAGAACGTGAAGGTCTACAGTATGGGTGATTTTTCCAAGGAAGTCTGCGGCGGACCGCATGTGGAACACACCAGTGTGTTGGGAAAGTTCAAGATCACCAAGGAGCAATCGTCCAGCGCGGGCGTGCGGCGGATACGAGCGGTGCTGGAGTGAAAGAACACCCCCGCCCTTGGCAGGCACCTTGGTGTTCCTCTTTGTTGTTTTACTGCAAGGAGAATACCTCTACCCAGTGACGCGGGTATGTCAGGATTGAACCGATGTTGTTAAGGTAATTTTACAGAGCGTGGCTTTACGTCAGGCCTGGTATTCGTGCTCCAGCATGGAATAGAGCCGGCTGCTGCGGTAGTGGTCGCGCAGCCAGACGTGCTCCCGAACCGTGCCCTCCAGCTTCATACCGAGCTTTTCCATGACCCGGGCCGAGGCGATATTCTCGGTATGGCACTTGCCCCAAATCCGGTGCAGTCCGATGGTTGTAAAGCCCATTTCCAAGATGAACCGCGAGGCTTCAGTCGCGTATCCCTTGCCCCAGGCCTCCCGCCTGAACCAGTACCCCAGTTCGGCGGAGGACGGCGCGCCCTTTTCCTTCATCAGCGCCACGCTTCCTATAAATCCGGGACGATCCTTTTCCTCCAGGGCCAGGTGCCACTCGGTGCGATCCTCCCGGGCGGCCTGGTCCGCCGTCATGTACAGTAATTCGTCCACTTCCTTTTCAGTGGCCAGACTGAAGAGCATGTATTTGAGAAGATCGGGCTGGCGGGTGAACTCAAGCAGCGTCTCCCGGTCTCCGGCTGAAAACTCGCGGATACGAAGACGGCCGTACGTGCAGGGGAGGACGTGTTTTGATTGGTTGGCGGTTGATTGGGGCATGACAGAGTATACTAGAACGTTTTGGTGGATGTAAATAACATGATCATGCCTGTCCGGGAAAATGAGTACAAGCCCGTCCGTACCTCCATACCGCCTTGGTACGGGCGCTTGATTTTTCCGCCGG
>CAYQRT010000234.1:0-5232 GCA_964419695.1 uncultured Spirochaetaceae bacterium
ATGCTACTGATATTATCATGTACCCAATGAACTACGCTTTGGACCCAATTTACATGCGAATTTACGCAACGAAGGGGGCTGAAGACACCGCTGAATTTCTCAGCAAGGCACTAAGGTTCTTTTGTCTTATCATTTTCCCCTTGGGATTCGGCTTTATTGCGGTTAGCGGAGTGCTGGTTAATATTCTTGCAACAGAAAAGTACGGACCAGCAGCACGGATAATGCCTTTCGTGATTGCAGCCTGTTGAACAACCTCTCACTGCCTAACAATCTCACCTCAATCGGTGAGAGTGCTTTTAGCAACTGTACTAGTCTCGCGAATTTCACTTTTCCAGATTCGGTAACATCCATCGGTATTTCCGCATTCTCTGGGTGTACAAGCTTGACAAATATGACAATCCCGCCGAACATCGCCATTATCGAAAGCTCCACATTTTCCTCATGCTCAGGTCTCAGCAGTGTGAATCTTCCTAACGGAATAACAGCAATCGGAAAGTCAGCATTTGGCGGGTGCAGTAATCTGGCGAACATTAACCTTCCGGAAGGATTACTATCAATCGGTAATTTTGCTTTTTATGATTGTGACAGCCTGCTAAGCCTTACGATTCCGAGTACTGTCACATCCATCGTAACAAACGCAATCACTTACTGTGATCTTCTAACAACCGTCACGGTAAACGCGGCTACACCACCCACTGCCGGAACCACCATCTTCTACGGTAGTTACGCCCTCACCGCGATCCGCGTCCCCGCTACATCCATAGACGCGTACAAGGCAGCTGCTGGATGGAGTGATTATGCGAGTAAAATTGAAGCGCAGTGAAGAAACATAACAACCCAAGCCGTCCGGGAAAATACCGGGCGGCTGTTATTATACATCACTAACTATTTACGATTGACTAACTAAAAATATTCGACGCCTATAGGATAAAGCTCGACTCTTTTTCTACACAACACCCCTCCTTGCCTGCCGCACCCGGCGCTGATACATTGACACTGTGAAACAACCAACCCCCACACTCGTTCTCCACAACGCGAACATACGTACCATGGATCAGCTGCGCCCCCGCGCGCGGGCCATGGCCGTACACGGTGAGCGGATTATCGCTCTGGGTGAGGATACGGACATCCTCAAAACGGCCGGACCGCACACACAGGTGATCGACGGCCGCGGCCTGCTCGCGCTGCCCGGCTTTAATGACAACCACGTGCACGTGCTGGGCATGGGGATGTTCCTGACACGGGCCAACCTGTTCGGCCAGAACGCGGAAGAGATCATCGCCGTGCTCAAGGAACATCATAAGGACCTCAAGCCGGGGGAAACGGTCACCGGCCACGCCTGGGACTACGCTTTCTGCCCCCATCCCTCCAAGGAGATCCTGGACCGGGCCTTTCCCCACAATCCGGTCATCCTCCGCCAGTACTCGGGACACGCGCTCTGGGTCAATTCCCTGGCCCTCAAGAAGATGTTGGCTGAAGCCGAAAGAGCCGGTAAAAGCGGCAGTGAGATCCTGCGCGACGCGTCCGGGCAGCCGACCGGGATCGTGCGCGGCACCATCGTCCATCCCAACCACCGCCGCGATCTGTTGCGCCGGGCCTTCAACCTCTCATTCCACAAACGGCTGCTCCACCGCGCCCTGGAGCGTCTGTCCGCGGCCGGCCTCACCTCGGTGCAGGACAACACCTGGCAGCCTGTCTCGGCCTGGCTCCTGCGCGGACTCAAGCGGCAGGGCCGTCTCCCCCTGCGCATCTCCTGCTGGGCCTTCGGCCATTATCCGCTGCTCGCGCGCGCCATGGACTTCTCCCCCTACGACCGCGCCTGGATCCGCCGCGGGCCCGTCAAATACATCGCGGACGGGGCCTTCTCGCCGCATTCGGCCCGCCTCCTGGAAGCGTATGAAGGTGAGCCGGATAATTTCGGCAACACCGTTATTCAGCCCGAGGAACTGAACCGAATCGTCCTGACGCACGCGCGGCGGGCCCGGCGCCTGGCCTTCCACGTGATCGGCGACGCGGCCGTGCGCCGGGTGATAGACGCGGTGGAGACCGCGGCTCAAGTCTACCCGTATGTCAGACATCTACGCTACCGGCTGGAGCACGTGCAGATCATCCAGCCGGAAGACATAATCCGCATGAAACATCTGGGCATTCTCGCTTCGGTCCAGCCCTCGGCCCTGGCCCTGCCCGACCGCGACCGCGCCCTGGTGGGGGACGGACGGTTCCCGCTGCTCTACCCCTACCGTTCCTTCCTGGACGCGGGCGTACCCCTCTCCTTCGGGTCGGACATTCCGGGTGAAATCGAGTACCGGCCCCTGATCATCATCCACCGCGCGGTCACGCGCCGCGGTATCGACCGGCACGGGCCGGCCTATGACCTTACGCAAGCTTTGACCGTGGAAGAGGCGGTCCGCGCCTACACCCGCGGCTCGGCCTATGCAGAATTCATGGAAACGCAAAAAGGCGCCCTCATCCCCGGCATGTTGGCGGATTTCATTCTGTTATCAGACGATATTTTTTCCTGTGATCCGGAACGCATCCCGGACACCCGGGTGGTTCTCACCGCCGCGGGCGGACGGGTGGTGAACGGCGGGGTGTAAACGGCCGTCACCCTTCGACCAGCGACTGCTGAAAGCGGTCGCCGCTCAGCATGACGGCACCCTGTTGAATGACTCGGGAATTTGGGTATACTTTTTTATAGTCCCTGGAAAAAGGAGTCCCCATGGCCGCGCAGGAATTTCAGTTCCGGTATCTCATGTACAACTGTACCGCCGTCATCGACGACGTGTACCTGACGGTCAAGCAGGGCGTCCGCACCCGCCAGGTGGAACTGCACCGCCTCAGGCATTTTTTCGTGCACGTGGTGCCCTCCTCGGGCATCGAGTGCCTGATCGGCTACGAGACCCAGGAGGGCAAGAAGAAGGTCATGCGCTTCAACGCCAACCTGGGCGACCCGGGGTTCGCCGCGTTCGCGGAGGCGCTGGGCAAGGCCAAACCCGCGATCGACATCCGCTCCCTGGACGCCAAGGCGGCGCACAAACTCATGGGCGCGGTCAGCATCAGGAGCCTGGTGCCGATCATCGTCTTCGCCGCCTCGGCCGTGGTCCTGGCCGTGATCTTCCTGCCCGCCCTCATTCACGGCCTGGATTCGGGCTCGGCCGTGATCGACGCGGCCGCGTGCGCGGGAACGTGCGACACGGCCTCGCGCAATGTCACCCTGACCAACGGCTACGTACACGACGAATACATGTCCGAGCAGGAGGGTAAGCGCGACGTCAACCATTATCTGCTTTATGTTCCCGGCGGCTGGGAAAAGACCGATCCGGTCTACCTGGTGATTAAAACCCCGGGATACGATGACGAGATGCTGGAGAACGTGGCGACCCGGGAGGAAATCAGCGGCGTGCTGCGCAACGTACTCTGGGAAGGACTGGACAACGACTGGCGCACCCAATTCAAAAACGAATGGAACATCACTATTGCGCCGGAGTCCCGGCTGGTCGAATACGCCGCCGAGCCGCGGATCGAATTCGCCCTGGTGGCCGTGATCATCGGCACCATGCTGGCCGTTACCCTGATCCTGAGCGTGGTGGTCGTGGTGCGGCGCCGTTAGGTACCGTTCACCGGACCCAAGGAAGGAAAGAACCGCCCATGAAGAAACTCACCCGGCACGATCTTGATCCCGTTCTGGCCCGCAACATGGAGGCGGCCGGGATCGACATCGAACTCACCCTGACCCTTCTCAACAACTACCACCGGGGCGCGTACGACGCGCACCCGCGCGCCCACGAGTTTCACATCCCCCCGTTCGAGGGGGAGCGTTTCTTTGACCGGCACGCCCCACAGATCCGGTTGACCGTGGCCGAAGACAAGGCCCGGGCCGCCTTCCGGGATCTGGAACTGGAGCTGGACCCGGCCGGATTCGCCGCGTCAAAGGAGAAGACGCTTGTATTCGGCCCGGGGGAGCTGGCCGCCTTGGGCAACGCCCTGCTGCCGCTCACGGCCTACGGCGTGCTCAACGGCGGCTCGGCTTCCAGCTACGCGGACGCCGGGAAGAACCGGGCCGCGAGCGAGGAACTCTACTCGTTTTACCGCGCTGATTTTGAACGTTTGGCCGCAGATTACGAAGGCCGGCCCAAGGGCGTGACCAGCGCTTTCCTGAATGCCGACGGCTCGCCCGGTCCCAGTTTCCTGGAGTTGAAACTGCGCGCCGCGCTTATCCGGGCCCGTGAACACGCCCGGCGCACGGGCAAGACGGCCGGAGCCCCGGCCGTCTTCCAGATGACGAGCGCGGGCAACAACGACGACATCGCCGCCGCGCTCTGCACGTACACGGACAGTCCCCTGCTCCGCGACCTGGCCCGGGAGACCGGATTCGACTGCCGGAGCGTACGCACCGCCGTACAGCCCCTCCTGGCCGCGTACACGGGCGCCGAGGCCGGCAGGGAGAAACGCGTCTTTGACCGGGCCCACGGGGAGGAGCGGCGACCCCTGGCCATGCCCGGCGGGCACGGGCAGAACTTCCACGTGCTCAAGGACGTCTACCACGACCTCTACCGGGAAGGGTATCGCTTCGCCTACCTGGGCAACATCGACAACCTGGGTTTCACCATGGACCCGGTCTCGCTCGCCATCTGCGGACTGCGCGGGGCGGACGCCGCCTTCGAGTTCTCCTTCCGCACGCCCATCGACGTCAAGGGCGGCATTTTGGTGGAGAACAGCCACGGCCGCCTGGACTGCCGCGACCTGGGGCCGGCCGTGCCCTTTGAGGAGATGCTGGCGGCGGAACGGTCGGGCCGGCGCATACTCTTCAACTGCGCCATCGGCCTCTTCAGCCTGGCCTCACTCGAAAAAAACCTGGACCGCATCATCGATACCCTGCCCGTGCGCTTCTCCGAACAGGACAAGAAGGCGGGTCGCTACGCCCAGGCCGAACAGATCACCTGGGAGGTCATGGGGCTCCTGGCCCATCCCCTGGTTCTGGGCGTGGCCAAGTACGAGCGTTTCCTGGCCGTCAAGGTGCTGGTGGAGGGACTGATGACCTCGGGCCTGCGCCTCACTGATCCGGGCTTCCCCGCCAAGCTCCGTCCGCTGGGCGACTCCCTCCACCACGGCCTGGTGAAAAAACTGTCCACGGAGTACGGATTGAAGGAAATAAACGGCCGCTGGGAACCGAAAACGCTCGAGGAACTTGATATTACTTGACGACCCGAAGTCAATTCTCTATCATTTACG
>CAYQRT010000235.1:0-5200 GCA_964419695.1 uncultured Spirochaetaceae bacterium
TACGGCGTCAAGGGCGTCTTCTACCGCCGCGATGTGCGCGAAGCCATAGCCGCCATCCAGGCCCGCCTGGGCCTGGATGAGGAGGGCATGCTCAGCCTCTTCGGGCCCGCAGGAAAAGACGGCGCATTGAGCCTGGACGACGGTGACGCCGGGGAGGAGGCCGCCTCCTCCGATGATGATTCCCCACCCGGCTGACGGCCGGATCCTGTTCATCAGCGCTTGCATGAAATTAGTTTTTGCGATAAACTAATCCGGTCTTGCGCGTCGCGATTTCACCGCGCCGTTTTATGTAAACCCATTCAAATTGTATGTATGCGAACAACACCGGGAGGAAACAGCCTCATGCTGAAACGGATAGTACTCGACTATCTCTCCAGCGGGATCAATCACGGGAAGGACGATCTCCTCCGGCTCAAGTTCACCATCGTCAACGCCTTTACCGTGATCGGCGTGGTCTTCGTTTTCTCGCTGGGAGTCTTCAACATCACCCGCCAGTACCATCCGCTCGGCGTCTTCGAAATCGCGGGCGGGTTCCTCTGCATCATCAACGTCATCCTGCTGCGGCGCACCCGCAATATCGAGTTCGCCAGTTTTATCATTCTTTTTCTCATGCTCTGTCTTTTCGTCAGCCTCATCGTGTTCGGAGGCGAGGATAAAACCGGACTCTACTGGTTTTTCACCTTCCCCCCGCTGGCGCTTTTTCTCAAGAAGAAACGGGAGGGGTTGATCTGGATCGGCGTGGAGCTGATTATCATCACCGTGATGACCGCGGTCAGCGAATGCCGTTTCCTTTTCCGCAGCCCCTATACGGTCTATGAAATGTTCTTCCTGGTGCTCAGCCTGGCGGCCCTCACCCTCATCGTCGTCTTCTACGTGGTCATCAAGGATAACTTCATCGCCCTGGAGAAGCACACGCACGAGGAGCAGGTGCGGCAGCAGGTCCTGGACGACCAGTTCTCCATCGCCGAGCGCATCCAGCGGCTGCTTATTCCGCAGGAAGACCGGGTGTGCGGGCGCCTTTCCCTTTCCGGGTTCTACAAGGCGGCCGCGGGCGTGGGCGGTGATTATTACGATTTTTTCGAGATCGACAGCGGGCGCGTGGCCGTCATCATGTGCGACGTGTCCGGCAAAAGCATCGCCGGCGCCTTCGTTATGGTCAACATCCGATCCGTGTTCCAGCACAGCATTCCCCGCGCGGAAATGAATCCCGCCGCCATGGTTAAAATCATCAACCGCCGCCTGCTGGCCGACGCCACCAGCGACATCTTCGCGGTGCTTTCGGTGTACGTCTTCCATTCCAACAGCCGGGAAGTGGATTTCTGCAACGCGGGTTACGGGCCGTTCGCCTATTATTCCGTCCGGGAGGGGCGCGTGATCGAGGTGCCGTCCGCCTCGCTGCCCGTGGGCGTGGTGGCCGATGACACGAACTACGTCAATACCACCGTCCGCCTCTATCCGGGCGACATCATCCTGAGCTACACCGACGGCGTCCTGGAGAGCTTTGAGAAGGTCAATGAAAAAAACGACCGGGAGGCGCTCTACCGCCTGGTGTGCGACCACGCGGAACAGGAACCGCGGCAGATCAAGCGGACGATCGTCGCGGCCATCGGCGACATCTCGGGAAAACGCAGCCGGCAGGACGATCTCTCCCTCCTCGTGGCCAAGGTGCAGTAGGCGGGCGCGTTTTTCCCTTCCCAGTCAGTCGGGGCTTCTTTATTTCCAGAGGTACTCCTTAAAAATCAATGACGGTCTCGAACGTGAAGGAGTGCACCAGCTCGTAGAGGCCCGTGCCCTGGTTGAGGGCCCGGGTGGTGGTGAAGTTGAAGAGGATCTGCAGGCCCTCGGTCACCGGATAGCCGATGGTGGTTTTCACCACCGTGTTCTCGTCGAAGAGTTCGGGCAAGCCGCCCGCGAAGGCCGAGACGAATTTGGTGCGTTCATAGGCGATGGACCCGAAGATGCCGACCACCGGGATGACCTTGGGTTCCAGCCTGAATTTGATCTGGAAGTAGTCGTCCGTGCCGTAGGCCACGCCCGTGGGGGTGAAGGCCAGGGGCGCGAAATACCCCAGGGTGAGCGAAAAAATCTTGTCGATGGCGAGCCCGCCTTCGCCGTACACGCCGAAGGTGGAGGTGTTGTTGGCGTCGGTGCCGGGGTTCTGCAGGTAATCGATGACCTCGTTCACGTATTCGAGTTTGACGCGGTCGTAAGCCGCACCGTACACGCCGGGCTTGAATTTACCCGTGTAGTAGCGCCCCTCCAGCCGCCAGGTGAAGAGGCTGACGTTGCCCAGGAGCCCGGCGGCCGCGCCGAAGTTCTTGAAGGTTTCCTGGCCCGCGGGACCGTGGATGATGGCGTCGAAGGCGAAGCCGGCGGGGATAACCGGGGCGCCCGGCACGTCGGAACGGAAGTAGGGGAGCATGATTCCCGCGTCCGCGAACATAATAATAGCCAGATCGTCTTCTTCCACCAGCGGAAAATCCAGATCCAGGCCGGCGTTGAAGAAAATGGGATCGCCCACGTTGGGCGCGTCCTTGGCCGGGTCCAGGTCCGCGAGTATTGTCAGGCCCAGGGCCAGGGGAAATGGATGGGCGGGACGGAAAAAGATGCGCGTGCCCGCGATCTCCGGCTGGGCCTTGAAGGCCAGGCCCAGGTCATTGGACATGAGTTCGAAGCCGAAGGGTCCGGTGTCCACGCCCAGGTCGAAGCCGATGCGGCGTACGGCCGGGAAGTCCGCGTCATTGGCGTAGTTGCGCATAAACAGGCCGTGGCCCACGGTGAAGGTGTGAAGATTACCCAGGCGGAGGAAGAAATCGTCGCGTTGGGTTCCGATTTCCAATCCCTTGATTTTCAACACCAGGTCGTAGAAGATGTCGCCCACCCGCAGCCAGACGTTGTCCCCGAACTCGGGGTCGGTGCCGAAGGACCATTCATTGTTGCCGTCCGGACGGTACCAGTCCGCGGGATCGAAGAGATTGGTCTGGTAGATGACGGGCAGGTAGAGCGAGAGCCGGAACTTTTCAATGGTAAACGTGGGGGTGAGGACGGCCTTGGCGTAGGTCTCGTTGCCGATGGTGACGGCGCCGATCTCCAGCCCGATGATGTCGCGCAGCGTCTTCATCCAATCGGGCTCCTCGGGCACGGCTTCCGGTTGCGGACCGACGGCCGCGTCCGGGGGCGTGGTGACCGTGTGTCCCGGCACCCGGGACGGATCGAGTTTTTTGAAGTCCAGACCCTGCTTGAATTGATCGAGCAGGGCCTGCGACATGGCGGAGGCCTGGAAGAGCGCGGCGCCCGTGTCGATCCACTGGCCGGCGGCCAGCGCGATGGTCTCCAGGGCTTCGCCGGCCTCGTTCAGTCGGGTGACGTCCACCAGGCCGTCGAAGACGAATATTTTGGAGGGCAGGAAGGACTTGGTCTCCGGATCGATGAGGCTTTCCGCGCCCGTGTCCGTGCCGCGGATGCCGCAGACCGCGGTGCGGGTTTTGAAGGTGTACTTCTCGTCCCCGCCCAGTTTGGCCGCGATGGTGCGGAAACGGCCGAACTGCATGTCGAAGGCGTTGTCCGCGGCGCCGTTTTCGCCGCGCAGGCGGACGATGGTGAAGTTGGTGTTCTCCTGGATCTTGATGATCGAGCCATTGCCCAGGGAGATTTCCACAAAATCCTTTTTCTCGGTGACGACCGTGGTGCCGGCCTTGATGACCAGGCCGAATTTGAGCTCAGAATTCTGGACGCTGGAGCCGTCCGGGTACACCAGCCGCAGGCCTCCGGAGCGGTTTTCAAAGTAGGCGAGGACCGAATCGGCCGCCATGACCGGCAGAGCGGCCAGCAGGAAAAGTGATATAAGCAGCACGTAGGCGCGTTTCATGGTCAAACCTCCGGTTAAAACGGGATCACGACCGAGCTTTCCAGCGAACTGGTGATCTGCCAGGGGTCGCCGGCGGCGTCGGGCACGTAACGGATTTCATAGAGCAGGCTGATGACGGCCGGCCCGAACTGGTAACTGATCTTCACGGTCGTGACCGCGCCCTCGGGATCGAACAGGTCCAGGAAGAATCCATTGTCCTTGCCCAAAAGGGTCTTGTCGTAGATGAGATCCGCGGTCAGTCCGGGGATGAGCCCGGGGCGGAGGCGGATCAGGCCGCGCAGGTGCGGGTAATTCAGGTAATTGGCCGGATTGGCCGCATCCACGGTCTGGAAGGGGCCGTCCGCGCCGATGTACACGGTCAGCACATTAAGGATGTCCGCGCCGAGCGAGAAGAACCAGCCCACGTAGGCCGGGGCCGTACCGGCCGCCACCAGGGGATATTTGACCGCGCGGGAGATGTCGTAGGTGGCGTCGAAATACACGGGGATGAAGTTGGGCCCGTTGAAGCGCACCTGCAGCTGGTAGGTGAAGATGTCTATGATCTTGCCTCCCAGTCCCGCCATCTGTCCCGCGGCCTGGCCGCCGTTCAACCAGACCAGGTCGCCGTAGAGAGCGAGGGTGAAGGGCGGGGCGGTCAGCAGGGGCTGGCGGAGGTCCGCTCCCAGGGCCTGGGCCAGGTAGTCCGCCCCGGGCGTGAACCCGGCGGCGGTGACGTAGGCCGCGTCCACGTAGCGGAAGGGCAGGCGGTCCGCCACATAGGTGACGCCGAGCTGCAGGTCCTTGAGTACGGGGATGTCGAAGAGGATAAGGGGCCTTACGTAGAAGCGGCCTCCCAGCACGTCCAGCGCGGAGAGGTTGCCGATCACTGTTTCGAACCCGAACAGGGGAAAATCAAACAGGGCGCCGTCCATGTCCGCCTCCAGCCCCACAATGCGGGTCCGGGGCATGAACAGCGTGTTCGCGTAGTTGCCCATGATGTAGCCGTTCCCCAGGGTCATGTCCTCCATGGAGCCCAGCTTCAGGAAAAGGGGCCGGCCCTTTTGACCGTAGCGGATGTAGCGAAAGATGGGGAGATAGAGGTCCCAAAACGTATGGTCGGCGTCCGGGACCCAGTCCGCGGCCCGCACCTCAAAGTTGCCCGCGGTGAAGCGGTAGTGGAGGATGAGACCCAGCCCGATGCCGAACTCGCCGATACCCAGGTCGGGCTTGAGTTCCAGCCGCTGGTAGGCCTCGTTCTCCCCGAATACGTCGTACCCGAGGCCGATGCCCAGGGAGAAGGAAAGGGGTTTCTCCGCGGGAGCGGTTTCCCCGCTGGCCGGGATCGGTTCCTCC
>CAYQRT010000236.1:0-1607 GCA_964419695.1 uncultured Spirochaetaceae bacterium
CGGCGCCGGTAATTGGTGGCTTGAAAAACCGCGCTGACCGATGGTATACTCCGGCCAGTGTGCCGGTATGGCGATCAATTGCATAATAAAAAATACAGGAGCAGCATGTGAAAAGGATTACCACTCTACTGACGTTGCTTATTGTTCTGGCCGGATGCAACCTTCCGGTCGAACCGCCCACGGGCCAGGGCTGGTCGCAGGCCGCCTACCTTTCCCCCTCGCTGGAACTCCCCTGGGACTGGCTCCCGGACGCGGCGATTGCCGCCGACGGCAGTGCCTGGGTGGTCTGGGCCCAGGGTTCCTAAGAGAATTCGCAGATCTCCGCCCGTAATTACAGTCCCGCTACAGGCTGGAAAAATATTGTGCCCATCGTGACCGGCACCAGTACGCCCGATACGTCCGTCTATGCTCCGCGCGTGCTGATGGACGCGGCCGGGAACGCGGACTTTTTTTACCTGAAAAACAACTACCAGTATTCCGATATCTTCACAGTCTCAGCATCCGCCACCAACATCTGGAGCGGCCATCAACTGCTCACGGGAATCAACGCCACCTACTCCCCCCGGTCGGATGTGGCGGCGTATACCAGCGCAATGAGCCCTGGAGGGAACGCCTGCGTCGCCTGGCAGTGGGACTTCATCCATCCGGATGCGGGACCGATCTACTACAGCATCTGGGCGAATTACAATACCGGCACGGGGTGGTCCGACAATGAAATGTGCAATGAAACGTTTGAGTCGGATCATCCGTACGTCAACGGCGTACACGTGTTGTACGACAGAAATGAAACGCCGTGGGTGTTCTGGCTGGAGCAGACAAACACGCCCGGACTCGGTGAAACCCACTATACACACGCGGCGGTGACGGACCAGACGATTCCGACCACCGACGACCAGAGCATCGACTCAAATGCCCTCCAGTCTAGGTACGCGCTCGACGAAAACGGGAATCCGTTCCTCGCCTGGCTGACGGCCAAGGACCTGGTGGACGGTACGCACTATTATATCAAGTACGTCCGCCATGACGGAGCGGTTTTTTTACCGGCCGCCACGGTGGTGGAAACAGCGGACAACACGAACATGTACAATATCCGGATCGTCAACAACCCCGCCGCCGGCGCCATCGGGCTTCTGTGGGAGGAGCACGACCCAACCGCCGGGACCCGCGCCCTGAGGTACAAGCTGTACGCGGGGAACGGCGCCTGGGGAGACACGATGACGGTGGTGGAGGAAGCGGGCTTCCCCAACTACGTTTATTTTGACGCGGGCATGGACGCGGCGGGCAACGCCTTCCTGTGCTGGGAACGTGACGTTAGCGGCGCGACGTCGATCTGGGTGGCCCACTACGTGGCGGGCCAGGGAGTGATGGCCCCGCAGCAGATCGGGCAGAGCGACGGCGGGATGAACCCGCGGCTGGCGGTCAACGCCAACGGCCAGGCGGTGGCGGTCTGGTATGAAGGAACCGTTCCCACCGGGACGCGGATCAAGGCGAGCGTGTACCAATAACGTCCGCCCCGCCTCATCATCCCCATCATCCTCATCATTGTTTCCCTTCTTTCTCTTTTCCTTCTTCGTGCCGGAGCCTGCCCCGAGCCTGTCGAGGGGCGG
>CAYQRT010000236.1:1707-5185 GCA_964419695.1 uncultured Spirochaetaceae bacterium
TTTTTCCGGTTTGCCGGATTCCTCCGTCTCCCGCCGGTATTCCCGCTCGATCTTCTCAAGATACTCACCGGGTACGCCGTCTTGGGAAACGAACCGCGGCGTGAAGGCCGCGATCTGCAATGACAAATCGTTGGCCAGCTCCCGGAAGGCGGCGTCGTCTTTTTTGGAACCGTCGGAAATCCATATCTTCACCAAAACGCCGATGCGTCCCGGGCCGTGCAGGTACCCGTAAACGATCTCATTCTCGGCCGCGGACATGGTGGCGTACTTCTTGACGACGATGTTTTCCTTGATGATGGAAACCGTGTCCGTGACGCGGTCCTCCAGGGCGCCGGCGTTGCCGTCAAACACCAGGTCAAGGCAGGCGTTCCCCAGGGCGATGAAATATTTGTTTTCCGCCACAAAATCGGTCTCGCAACCCAGTTCCACCATGACAGCTTTGGAAGGTTCCAGCTTTATGAATACCCGGCCCTCGCGTGTTTCCCGGTTTTCACGTTTTTTCGACTGCAGCAGGCCCCGTTCCTTCAGGAACTGTTCCGCTGTGGCGAAATCACCCTCCGCTTCCACCAGCGCTTTTTTGCATTCCATTACCCCGGCTTGCGTCTTTTCCCTGAGTGATTTAACGTCACTGGCTGTTATGTTCATCGTCATTTCCTTTCACCGGCCGGCTATTTTCGCCTGAAGAATAAGGAGTTCCCCTATGAATTTCGGATCACCCCATAAGAGAAATCTCGCTTTCCGTTCCTCTGTGTAATACACGTAATCAAAGCGCACCGGGCCGTAGGCATCGCCCTTGCCGTTCAACGCGGCGCTGATGGCGGCGGACAATCTATCCCCTTCTTCGCGGTCCACCCCCCTCATGTCAATGACCGTGGAGACGCTGATATGACGGTTGGCGGCGTCATCGTCCGCCTCTTCCCGTTCCGTCCGGAGTGGTGTGTTCGCGTCACGGCCGACGAACGCATCCAGGCAATCTTTGGATATCCGCCACTGTTTTCCGATTTTCCGGGCTTTCAGTTTCCCGTCACGAATAAATTTCCTTACGGTCGTTTCCTTCAGATTGAGGAAAGAGGAGACTTCTTCCACCGTCAGAATGGCATTACTCATATAAACACTCCATCAATCAGGGCCTGCAGAGGAATATAACGTATTATATATTACTTTGCAACTGTTTTTGTAGGCTTTTTTACTATTTTTTATCTTTTTATAGTGTTTTAAAGCCTCAAAACGTAGTTGTAATGCCCCGTAAGGGCTTAATAGTGCCCCGAAGATTGCGATTGTTGAGAGTTGACAGTAAGTCACATCCACACGGGTAAACAAATTGGATTCAGTTATCCTCCGGATGCGCGCGCGGGCCCCCTCCAGGCCCACGTAATTATAGGCCCGCGTCAGCGGGTCGCTCATAGTCCCGCGAGATCAGCCTTTCCCGAGTCGTTTCCGGCCGGCTTCGGTTTTTTTAAATATGTATTCGCTGAGAAAGCAGACCGTAATGATCGACAGGGCCAGAACGACCCCCAACGTGTTTGAGAAAAACTGCTGAATGATCAGTACCGCCAGGGAGATGAGACCCATAATAAAACCGATCAGGGGAATCACCCTGTGCGCGGATATGGTTTTTGCCAGTTTGCAGCCGGCCAGATTTACAATGGTAAAGACCAGGATAAACCCCACGCTGCCGGCGGTGGAAATACTTTCCAGGTTGACCGTGTTTACCAGCACCAGCGTCAGGACGGCGGTGATCATCAGGCCGATCGGGTGGTTCCATAACAGACCGGTCAGGTGATGCGGCAGCTCGTCGTCTTCCGCGATCTCATAACTGACCCGGCTGCCGCCGTAGAGGGAGGCGTTGATGGCCGAGAAGGTCGAAATCAAGGCGGCGGCCGTGATGATGGCGAACCCGGCCTGTCCGACCATGGGCCGGGCGGCTTCCGCCAGCACGTAATCCTGGGCGGCGGCTATTTTGTCGAAGGCGAGCGAGCCCACGGTGACCAGGGCGATAATGACGTAAAGCAGAACGACAAAGACGATCGAACCGTAAAACGCTCTGGGAACGTTTTTCTTCGGCTTCCTGATATCCGGGACCGCGTTGGCTATCAGTTCAAAACCCTCATAGGCCACGAATATCACCATGCCCGCCGAAATCAGATACACCGGGCTTTTCCAGTTTTGGGGCAGGAGCTGCGCCAGATTGGGGTTGCCCGCCAGGCCGTAGAGGCCGACGGCCGTAAAGGAAAGAAGAATAAGCAGTTTCACCACCACGGCGACGGTTTCAATCTTCCCGACCACCTTCAGGCTGTAATAATTGATCACGGTGGCCAGAATGACGACCGCGCTGGCGTAGATGTGAAAGCTCAGGTCTTGGGTGACAATCACCGGCAGCAGATTGGGAGCGTACGATCCGAAGGCCGACGCGTAGAGCGCCAGCATGATGATGTAGCTCAGCCACAAAAGATTATTGATCGCCCCGCTGAAAACCGTTTTGCCGAATCCCTCGTTAATAAACCGGACCGTGCCCCCGCGATCGGGAAAAGCCGTCGATAATTTCACGTAGCTGTAGGAGGTGACGAGCGCGAGCACGCCGGCAATCAGGAACGCCAGCGGCGTTCCGCCCCCGGCCAGCGAGACCGCCAGGCCCAGCACGGCGAATATGCCCCCGCCCACCATGCCGCCGATGCCGATGGCCAACGCGTCCTTCAGACCGATTTTTCTGTCCATATCAGCCGCTACCCCACTCTTGAGCTGCCCGTCAGGGAATATCGTCCTGGGTGAGAGTGGAAAGAATTGTATCGGTCAGCGGCGCGATCTCAACCAGCCGGTTGGCCTGACGTTCCACCACTTTCTCGAAAAGATTCCGGGCCAGACGACCGTTGCCGAAACTCTTGTCACGCTCCGCGTGCGCTTTCCGGAACTGGGCCAGAAGCTTCTTTTCCGCCGGCGCGGTGAGTTTCAGCGCCGAACGCCTACAGAATAGCGCAAAGATTTTCACCAGTTCCTCCGGGTCATAATCCTGGAAATGGAAATAGCGGCTGAAACGGGATTTAAGGCCCGGGTTGGAGGACAGCAACGCCTCCATTTCATCCGGGTAGCCCGCGACGATCACCACCAGCCGGTCCCGGTGATCCTCCATGCGTTTGAGGATGGTATCCACCGCCTCCCGGCCGAAATCATTTCCCGACCCCAGCAGGGCGTACGCCTCGTCTACAAACAGGATACCGTCCATGGCTTGGCTTACCAGTTTGTCCGCCTGGATCGCGGTCTGGCCGACGAACCCGGCCACCAGTCCCGCCCGGTCGGTCTCCACCACGTGTCCCTTGTGCAGTAATCCCAGGCACTTGAATACGCGCCCCAAAAGCCGGGCCACGGTCGTTTTTCCGGTTCCGGGCGCGCCGAAAAAAACCGAGTGCAGGGTCATGTCCGTTTCCGGAAGCCCGCGTTCCCGGCGTTCCTTTTTGATCTTCAGCAGGTTGATCAGGGTCGT
>CAYQRT010000237.1:0-5178 GCA_964419695.1 uncultured Spirochaetaceae bacterium
GGGCCCGACGAATTCGAAAAAACTGTCGGTGAGGATGATAAGCGGCGCCTGGTCACGCAGCCAGCGGACAAGATCCGGGGCGCCGGGCAGCGGATCAAGGGTTCCGATCACGGCCTGAATGTCCTTGAGTGTCAGCTTGTGACGGCGCAGGATATCAAGCCGGCCCAGCATGAGCCGGTCGTAATCGGGGATGTCACGCGTGGTCAGGCGCAGTTCGGGCAGTCCGGTTTTCTCGGCCACGGCGATCCAAATCTCGGGTGTGAATACGCCCTCCATATCCATGGCGATCAGGGTGGGTTTACTCATATCAATCTCCGGATCTTAAGGGGGAATTCATCGTGTGGAGTGTACTTGACACGGAGGCATGAGTCAATCGGTCGGCGCTCACTCGCTTCGACCCCGCCCGAAACCGGTAGAGGCGGACAATTCCTCTATTACACTACGTATGATCCTCAATTGCCGGCGGGCGGGGTCGAACCGCCACGCCCTTACGGGCACCAGATTTTGAGTCTGGCACGTCTGCCAATTCCATCACGCCGGCTGGGAATCTTGAAAACTCAAATTGTGCTCACTGCCAAATAGTAGTTTTCAAGATTCCTGGGAAGAATCGACGGGTATATCGTGAAAATATAAAACGTCTGATTCTTCAAGCGACTTTCTTTTCCAAAAGACATCCTCAAGCACACCCAAGGCTCACTTCGTTTGATTCTTCAGGTAAGCTGTTTTTCTTCAGCGCATGCGCCGCTGAATTTTACGGAATCACCGTAATATATGCTGAAAATCAAATGATTTTCAGTATTTCCGATTATAATGGTTTTTATTTCTCCACATCTTAACAAGATAAGACATGTGTCGGTGACCGAAACAGAAAACCATTGGCTAAGGAGTATAGTACGCGCTTTCCGGCCTTGTCAAGCAAATGCGGAGTGGCGTATATTTCATCCATGCCTGAACACGCCGCCAGTCTCTATACCGCCTGCACACTCTGTCCCCGCGCTTGCGGCGTGGATCGGACACGCGGGGAGACCGGGTCCTGCGGTGAAGGAGCAGCGGCGCGCGTGGCCGTGGCCTGCCTTCACCGGGGGGAGGAACCCCCCCTTTCCGGTGAGTGTGGTTCCGGCACCGTGTTTTTTACCGGATGCACCCTGGGCTGCCCATCATGTCAGAATTATATGATTTCCGGCAGCAGGAGGGCCACACGGCCGGGACACACGTTGGCTGCCGGGGAGCTGGCAGGCATTTTCCTGGCGCTGCAGAAACGCGGCGCGCACAATATCAATTTGGTCACCGGTACGCATTTTATACCCATCATCATTGAGGCCCTGTCGTCCGCCAGGGCTCAAGGGTTGTCCCTGCCCGTGGTCTGGAATTCCAGCGGCTACGAGACGGAAGCCACGCTGGCTCTTCTGCATCCCCACGTCGATATCTACCTGCCCGATTTGAAAACCCTGGACGCGGCCACGGCCCAAGACCTGTTCGGACGACGCGATTACCCGGACGTGGCCCGAGCGGCCCTCCTCTCTCAAGTCCACGGTCACCGGCTGACCTGGAACGGCCCCCTGCTGGCACAGGGAGTAATCGTCCGTCATCTGGTGGTGCCCGGCCGCACGGCTTCCACCCTGCAATGCCTTAAGTGGTTTCACGACCACCTGGCCGGACGGGCGCTGCTTTCGATCATGTTTCAGTACATTCCCCTGGCGCGGGGAAAGACCACCGGCGGAAAAAAAGTCAGCCCGGAAGAATATGAACTGGTAGCGGCCGCCCTGGACGAGTTGGGTTTGGAGGACGGCTTCATCCAGGAACCGGAAGAGGCGGACGATTGGATTCCCGATTTCTCACGCGACAATCCCTTCCCTCCCGGATTCGCCGTACCGGTCTGGTCCGCGGAACGCGGCTTCATCCCCTGAATCGTACAAAGGAGCGCATATGAATGATGTATCAGCGTCGTCCACCCAACAGGCTGTTTGGGAACGATCAGGCGTCCCCCGGTTCCACCGGGGAATCAACCTCGGCGATTTTCTGGAAAGCTTGGTCGAAGGCAAGCATACGGGCGGATTGCTCATCCAGGACGACTGGTTTCCGCTTCTGAGGGAAACAGGTTTTGACTGTGTCCGCCTGCCGGTGCGCTGGTCCGCCCACGCGGCTGCCGCCGCGCCGTACGCGGTGGACCAGTCCTTTATGGACCGGGTGGCGCATCTGGTGGACGCGGCGCTGGCCCGCGGGCTTGTCATCATCGTCAATCAGCATCACTACATTGAATTGGCGAAGGATCCGGCCGCCCACCGCGAACGCTTCCTCGCTCTCTGGGACGCGATTGCCGCCCGTTTCCGGGGATATCCGGAGCGGCTTTTCTTCGAACTGCTCAATGAACCCAACCAGGCGCTGACTGCTCACCTTTGGAACCGCCTCTGGCCGGAGGCCTACCGGCGCGTACGCGCCGCGGATCCCTCCCGGGTGATCATCTGCGGTCCGGACAGTTGGAACAATGTCACCGGGCTGGAAAGGCTTTCCCTGGCCGCCTTCCCCGCGGACAAACGCCTCATCGGCACTTTCCATTATTATGAACCGCACGTCTTCACGCACCAGGGCGCCGCCTGGGTGGATCCGCCCCATCCCCTGGGCGCGTCTTGGACCGGTACCGCAGCGCAAGTGGCCGCCGTGGAGAGGGATTTCGACCTGGCCCTGGCCTGGACGGCCCGAGAGGGTCGACCGCTCTTTCTGGGCGAGTTCGGCGCCTATGCCAAGATCAATCCGGAGGCGCAGGTGGTCGGATGGACGGCGTGCGTCAGGGAGCAGGCGGAGAAGCGGGGCATCCCCTGGTGTTACTGGGAATTCTGCCACGGCTTCGGCGTCTGGGACCCGGAGAAGAAGACGTTCAAGAAAAACCTGTTGGGGGCGCTGCTGGACAGGGAGTAATCAGGCCGGCAGCCCGGGTTCGCGTCAGGGATGAATGAGCGTGCCGGTAAAGGGGCGGCCTTCCAGGATGTTTTTCAAATTGGCAAGCTCCCGTCCCTGGGCGATGACCACTTTCAACCCCGAGGCGGCGGCGCGGCCGCTGGCCACCGGATCGAAGGGTGCGTTCTTGCCCGGTGTCCACTCCTCGCCCACGATGGCGCGGAAATCGGACCAGGTAATGTCGTCATAGGGCCGGGCCGCGGGATTCTTCCGCGGATCGTCCGAGTAAACCCGTTCCACATTGGTGGGGTTGACCAGCAGGTCGGCCCGGAAACGTTCGGCCAGGACCACGGCCACGTAATCCGTGGAAAAACCCGGCCTCCAGCCGGAGGCCACCAGCACCCGCCCCGTGAAATCAATCTTTCCCTCGGGATCAGTGACCACCGGGTCAACACACCAGCCGGTGAACAGGCGGCGGACCAGTTCCGCGTTGAGGCGCGTGGCCGCGATGCCCAGCCAGTCGGCGTCGGCCGCGGTCTCCGCGCTTTTTCCCGCCAACGCATAATAAGCCCGCTGATATTCACGCGCCAATGCCCCGCCCCCCGTCACCAGAATAATCTTCCTTTCCGGAACGGTTTCCAGAAATGCAGAGACAAGCGTTTTGAATTCCGACAGGAAGCGGCCGTCCACCCGGTCCGGACAAACCAGGGATCCTCCCAGAGATATTACCGTTACATGCTGCATGACATCCTTCACTGCCTGGGGGTGGGACCGGTCTCGAACCGGCCGGTCAGTTTCCAAAGTATCAGGTTTTGCTCCGGGGGGCAAGCGTACTTCGCGCCTGCCACTCCCGTCGCGCCTTTTGGGAAAAACTCATTGATTCTTCGCCGTCTTTCCATTACACTAGCTTTACTATACCGGTTTACCAAACCAGCCGGTTCTCGGAGGTTGAATGAAATCAGGACTGATTCTCGGGCATTCACCGTTGCCCGCCATCCCCTGGGAAGACCGCCCCGCCGCCGCTCCCGGACCCATGTGGCGTTATTCGCGTAATCCCGTCATCCCCAAAAACATAATACCCACGTCCAACAGCGTGTTCAACAGCGCCGTGGTTCCTTTTGAAGGCGGCTTCGCCGGCGTCTTCCGCTGCGACGACAAGGCCCGTCTCATGCAGATCCACGCCGGCCGCAGCCGGGACGGGTACTCCTGGGAGATCGACGAAAAACCCATCCGGTTCACCGCGGACGATCCCGAGATCCTGATCTCGGAATACAAATACGATCCCCGCGTGGTCTGGATCGAAGATCGGTATTACGTGACCTGGTGCAACGGCTACCACGGTCCCACCATCGGCGTGGGGTACACCCACGATTTTAAAAAATTCCACCAGCTGGAAAACGCCTTCATGCCCTTCAACCGCAACGGTGTCCTCTTCCCGCGCAAGATCGGCGGCAAGTTTCTGATGCTTTCCCGGCCCAGCGACAACGGCCACACCCCGTTCGGCGACATGTACATTAGCCAGAGTCCCGACATGTGCCATTGGGGAGAACACCGCTTTCTCATGCGGCCCATCGGCGGCTGGCAGGCCACCAAGGTGGGCGCCGGCCCCATTCCCATCGAAACCACGGAAGGCTGGCTCCTCTTCTACCACGGGGTGCTCACCTCCTGCAACGGCTTCGTCTACAGCATGGGCGCCGCCCTGCTCGACACCGAGCGGCCGTGGATCATCAAGTACCGGACCGCGCCCTATATCCTGGCCCCGGAAACGGAGTACGAACGCGTCGGCGACGTGCCCAATGTGTTTTTCCCCTGCGCCTCCCTGGCCGACCCGGATACAAACCGCATCGCCGTCTACTACGGCGCCGCGGACACGGTCACCGGCCTGGCCTTCGGCTACGCGGACGAGATCATCGCCTTCATCAAGGCCAACGCCGCCGATAAAACCTAGAAGGCTGTTGAAAAGGTTCCACTTTTTCAACAGCCTGATAGATCACCCTCGGATGATGTGTAACGCCTCCCCCGCAGGGGAGGCGTTTTTTGTCAGGGCTTCGCTTTACCATGACGCGTAAATTGACTATGCTCCTTGTTACATGCATATGGTTCCCGGCGTAAAGCCGGGGCCATAATGGAGATACGAAGGGGCCTGTTCCTTGGCGCAGCGTTTTCTGGACCGTCTTAAGACGGATAAAAGGGTGTTTATCGTTCTCCTCATCGCCGCCATGGCCGTCTGGGGCGGCAGTTGGGTGTCCGGTAAACTCATCACCACCAGCATGCACCCATTGG
>CAYQRT010000238.1:0-5163 GCA_964419695.1 uncultured Spirochaetaceae bacterium
TGGAAATGCGCGCATCCATCGCCGTACATCAGGACCGCTCGGTATCCCTGGTCCTGGAGCCCGGACTTCTCTCGCTCGGCACCCGGAATTTTTCGCTGATCAGCGCTTTTTTAAAGGTGGAAAATCTGAACCTGACCACCATCCAGAAAGGCGACGCCACGATTTACGGCATCACATTCAACGCCGAAGGAAAACCCGACTTTTATTTTTCAGCGGTCCATAATCTCCTTTTTATAAGCGACAAACTTGCCAATATCGAATCGCTTTATGAAAACAAAAAGAGCGGTCGCAATCTGAAAAGCAACGAGCATCTGGCGCAGGTACAGGGGAAGCTCAATAAAAGCGGCATGCTCGACCTGTACATCAGCACCCCCACGCTCATTAACCTGATCTTCCAGGACATGGCGGACGCAAGGAAAATACTCTCCCAAATCGACTTCAACGACATAAGCCTCTTGTCGCTCAACCTCTCCAACGACGAACTCTCCATCGGCGTCTATTCCAGCTTCACGCCCGCGTCCGACGCCCTTAAAAACTTCCTCGATTACAATCCCCAGACGCTGCAGAGCCTGCGGTACCTGCCCGCCAACGGCACCGTTTATTCGGCGATCAACGTCAAATCCTTCAAAGACCTCTTCAATCTGCGGCTGCTGGCAGCCAATGAACAGCTGGAAGGAACTCTTTCCCAGCTGGACGGTCTGGCGCGCACCCTCTTCGGCCTTTCCATCGACGATCTCCTTTTCAACTGGATGGGGGAGGAAGTGGGCGCCTTTCTGACCTCTTCCTCATCTCAACCGGTGATTTTCGTGCGTGTCCGTGACCGGGGCAAGCTGGACACCGTGTTACAGAAACTGGACGCTTCGCTTCTTCTGGACAAAGACTCGAGTCTGGTGTTCAACAATCTCCGGCTGGCCCGCGTCACCTTCCCGGAACTCATCCGCGGTATCGTCAACCTGTTCGTCGCCAATTTCGACACGCCGTATTTCTATCAGACCGACGACTTTATTTTCTTCTGCATGGACCCCGAGGTGCTGGCGGACGCCATTAATAATTTCCGCTCCGAGCAGGTGCTGGTACGCAATCCGGTTTTTCAATCCACGACCGAGCAATATCCCAAAAACGCCAACCTCTTTTTCTATTATGATTTGACGCGCTCCATGCCGGCCTTCTTCCCCCGCGGCAGTCTGCCCGAAAGCCTGTTCCGTCTGTACGAATCAGGCCTCATCAGCCTCTATTACAGTTCCACGGAATTGCGCATCTACGTGAACGCCCGGGGCATATCCGGCAGGAAGACCACGGCCTTCTCCGGCTTTCCGCGCGCCCTGCCCGAAGGGACGTCGAGCGACGTGCTCATCGACGACCTGTACGGCTCGGCGGTGGGAGAGATGGTGTACGTCGACAACAACCATCAGTTGGTCGTCCAGGACTTCCTTTCCGATGAGCGCATGACCGCCCCCCTCAAGGGACAAAGCGTGGTGGCCCTGGTGGAGCCGTCCAAGCCGGACTCCAGCGCCATCTTCACCTACGATCCCTCGGGTGAGCTGGGCAAATACAACCGGCAGGCCCAATCGGTAGCGCCTTTCCCGTTTGTGACCATATTCAAGAATTCGTTTCCGCCCGTGGACGCCGGCCGCGACCTCTTGTTCTACTCAAAAAACGACCGGGCCTTCTATCTTTTTCCCAAGGCCGGAGGCCAAGAGAAAAAGATAGACTTTGATTTAAGCAGTCCCGTGCTGGCCCCGCCCTCCCTGCGCGACGGCTACCTAGCGTTCTATCCCAAAAGTTTCGACGGGACCGTTTTCGTCATCACCAGGGACGGACAGCTGGCCAACGGCTGGTCGCGCGAAGGAGGCGGCATCTCCCTGACCGGTCCCCAGTTCATCAAGAATCCCAACGGCACCCTGCGGGTGGCTTTTTTAACCCAAGCCGGACGGCTCACGCTCTGGGATCTGGCCGGTGACGTTATAACCGGTTTTCCCATGGAATTTGAAGGCACCTACTACACGGCGCCATTGGCCGTCTCCCGCACCACCCGTACTCCCCAGGCCATGGTTATCCTCAATGAAACGGGCGGCTGCACCCTGATTGGCCAGAACGGCGAGGTGATCAAAGAGAAACAGTATCCGCAGGCGGCGGGCCGTCATTCGTCGTTAGTGGCCTATGACATCGACCGCGACGGCATCGATGAGATGTTCATCTACGGCGGCGGTAATTACGTACTCGGCCTGGATAAAAATCTGGAACTCCTGCCCGGCTTTCCGGTCAAGGGGGGAAGAAGACCGGCCTTTACCGATATAAATCTTGACGGGAAACCGGAGATGGTCACCGCCGGGTTCGACAACCAATTGTACGCCTACGAACTCGGCCGGTAGCATCCCGCTTTCCGGGCAAAGGAAGCGCCATGAAATACATCCCGGTCCTCATTTATCTGCTGGTTCTGTTTGTTTCCTGCGTGAGCACGCAAAACCGGTACCTGGAATCCATCGGCGAGCATGAAAAGGCCGCCCTGCAGGACCTGGATCTGTCCCTGCTCCAGTTCACCGTGAACGGAGACGGCGAACTCCTCACCCGGGTGGAAACACGCGTGACGTCCCTTCTTGAGGGCGAACTGCCCAGCAAGGAATATAAAGCCGAACTGCTCGGGCTGCTGGGGCTGGCCCAATATTACCGGCACAACACGGCGGGCGCCGCCAAGACCGCCGCGCTTATCGAAAAGGAATCAAGCGCCCAATGCCGGCTCTACCTGATCAAAGCGCTTTTGATGAAAGACGAAAAGAAGCAGATAACATATCTGGAGGAAAGTCTGCCCAAGGCGGGCGAGAAGGGCCCGCTGCTTCTCTTCCTGGCGGAACGCTATTTCAAGGCCGGCGACTACCGTCGGGCCCTGGCGGCCTACGACGAATCCCTGCCCATGCTCCATCCCCGTTACCGGGACGTCTACCAACAGCATCGCGATCTCGCCTTTCAATTCATTGATCACCCCCAGGTCAAGGTGGAAACGCGCGATCTCATCGCCAAAAACACCCTGTCGTTCAATGACTTTCTCATCCTGACCTTGCGTGAAACCCGTTATCTGGAAACCGTCACCGCCGATACAAACACGCCCCCCGCCGCCCTGTTGAGCCAATTGAAAGCCCGGGGATACATCCGCAACGAGGTGCGGGACCTGCAGGAGCCCGTCACCCGCGGACAGGCGGCGTACTTCCTGGTGCGCGTTCTTTCAATTTTAGAAAACGATTCAAGTCTTCCGGAAAAATACGCGGGTGCGGTCAGGGCCGGCTCCCGCAGTCCCGTTCCCGACGTGGCCACCAGCGATTATTTCTACACCGCGGTGCTGGTGCTGGTGGAACGGGAACTGATGAACCTGCCTGACGGAATAAATTTCGAACCCTACGGTACCGTAGGCGGCGCCGATTATTTCGAGATACTGCGTCGCTTTAAGCATCGCTACGGGAGTTGATGTTTTTTCTCCGGTGTACGGATAATCTTCAGGGTCTTTCCCTTCCATAAAACACGCCCCTCTCTTTGCAGCCGCGTAATGAGGCGGGAAAGCGTCTCCGGATTGGTGCCCACGGCCGAGGCGAAATCCTTTTTGGTCAGATTGATGTGATAGGCACCGTCCTCCCCGTACTGTTCCCTGACAAAGATGAAGAACCGTTCCTCCACGTCATGGGCCGTCAGATACAGCAACCGATCGGTCAAATAACGCAGCTTGTTCATGAGCAGGCTCAGAAAGGCCGAGCGAAACGTGCCATCCTCCAGAAGGCAGAAAATCTGACGGCGGGGAATGATGATGATTTCCGAATCCACCACCGCCAGGGCGCGTGCCGGATATTCCCTTTTCTCAAAAAGAACAACTTCGCCGAACACCTCACCGGGCCGCAGGACCTTGACGGTCATCTCTTTTCCCTCGGCGGAGGCCCGCGTCACCCGCAGGCCGCCCTCCACAAGAAGGAAAAACCCGAAACCGGTCTGGCCCTCATGAAAAAGCACGTCGCTTTTTTTGAGCTTCTTTATCAGGCAGATTCCGGACAGCGCGCGCAGCGAGTGCGGATCCAGGCCGCCGAAATAATCTGTTCCCTTGAGAATTCGCTCGATATCTTTAGAATGAGTCATGGTCATCTCACTATAGGGACACGTCCTCCGCATGTAAAGAGCGGAACGTTCTCTGGCACGGAAAAAAGCAAAAAACATTGACCGGGATCAATGTTTTTCTAGAGAAAATTCAGCATCTTTTCCTCAAGACGCTAAAATCGTGGAGGGAATATGAAGCGAAACATCATCACCATAGACCGGGAAACATGCAACGGCTGCGGCCAATGCATCCCCAACTGCCCTGAGGGCGCCATCCGGATGATTGACGGGAAAGCGCGCCTTCTGGGCGACCTCTTCTGTGACGGGCTGGGAGCCTGTCTGGGGGAGTGTCCGGTGGGGGCCATATCCATTGAGGAGCGTGAGGCCGAACCGTACGACGAGGCGGCGGTCATGGAAAACATCATCACGCAGGGAGACAATGTCATTAAAGCCCACCTCAATCACCTGCAGGATCACGGCGAAACGGACCTTTACGACGCCGCGCTTTCGGTTCTGAGGAATCACGGGTTGAACGCGCCGGGGGAAGAGGATTCTCCGGCTGATTTCCGGCAGGCCGGTTGTCCCGGATCACGGGTCATGGTTATGGACCGCACCCGGCCCGCCGGACACCCCCACGCGGCGGAACCGTCGCATCTGACCACCTGGCCCGTGCAGCTCCATCTGCTGCCGCCGCGCGCCCCCTACTTTGCGGGCCGGCACGTGCTCCTCGCCGCCGACTGCGTGGCCTATGCCGCCGGCGGATTCCACGGCCGTTTTCTCAAGGACAAGGTGCTGGCCATCGCCTGTCCCAAGCTGGACGACGGTCAGGAAATTTACCTGGAAAAACTCAAAACCATCATGGCCCAGGGGGGGATACTATCGCTCACCGTTCTCACCATGGAAGTGCCCTGCTGTTCCGGCCTGGCCCGTCTGGTGGAACGCGCCCTTGCCCAGTCGCCACCGCGCGATCTGCCGGTCACCTGGCAGGTGATCGGCCTGCAGGGAGAAATAAAAAAGGAAACCACACTAAACGTTACAGGAGGAAATCATGGATAAAAAATCAATCTTGAAAGATATCATCCAGGCCCT
>CAYQRT010000239.1:0-5156 GCA_964419695.1 uncultured Spirochaetaceae bacterium
AATTCCACGACCGCGGACGTGCGCGGCACGGCCACCGATAGTGGCACGGTCAGCGGGATCAGCAAAGTGGAGGTATACCTTATCCGCGGAGGGAACGTCTACAATCCACGCACCGGCGCTTCCACCGCCGCGGGCGCGAACGACTTCGGCGACGGCGACGGCGTGGTGCCTTACACGACCAACGCCGATTACAAGATCGTCATCGACAACAAATACGAGGAAGGCAACGACGGCGGCGCCAACGGCGACGGCGACGGCATCAATGAATCGTTGACGCTTGGCACCGGACTCACCTACGACTGGTGGGCGGAGTTCAACTCCACGCTGCTCTCCGACGGCGCGATCGATATCCACTACGTGGTTTTCGACCAGGGCGGCAACGGCAATCATTATACACTGGCCGGGTTGATCGCCAACGACAAACCGAACATAACCGGCGTCACGGTCGGCTATGACGTGGACGATTCCGGCGCCGTCCAATCAGGCGAACGTTTTACTTATGTGTCCCAATTCGAAGGCACCAACCGTCTCTATTTTGAGATCACCGCCACCGACAGTGATACGCCTTTGACGTATGAAGTCCTGCACGAAGGCGTCGGTCCCAATCTGATCGCGTCGGGCAACTCCTGCGATATCGACATCAGTTCTGAACCCGAGGGCCTTACCTCGTACGTCTGCCGCGTGACAGACTCAACCGGTGTGTTCAATTCAGTCACCGTTGTCGTCAACATCGAAAACGACGATACCACCAATCCTTCTGTCACGATTATTGACCCCGTCCAAACTGATCTTGTGGCGGGGCATCTCGAGGAAGACGGCGACAGCCTGCATAATGGAACTGACGCCGATGTGAGTGGCGCCATCACCATCCGGGGCACGGCTTTTGACAACCGGGCCATAGAAAGCATCACCCTGACCCTGGACGGGGTGGGTACGGACGTGGACGTGGCCACCTGGAATTCCTCCACCGGACAGCTGGAAAGCGCGGACGCCAACTTCACCATCACCACCCAGGCCTTCAACCAGACCGGCCACAGCATATTCTGGTCCTATTCCTGGAACAGCGCCACCATCACCAACCAGGCGCAGAATAATGTGTCCTTCACCAATGAGATCTACGATTTCACGCCCAATACCAATTCGGATACACTCACTATTGATGTTGTCCCCTATATTTCAAGCCTGTTGCGGTCACTGGGCGCAGAAAGCACCACGAGATCAAAATACGGCAAATACTCGGTCAATACATCAGAAACCGGTTTTGAAATTCACGGATATAACCTAGGCAAGAACGGCACATATGGAACCGACTCCTGGGTGCGGGTCTACAATACAGCCGGCTCCGCCTATGATCAGGTAGCTGATGCTGATGTGAGCGCCAATGGCGCTTATACCACAATAACGCTTGCCGACCTGGCCGACATCACCTATTCCGGCGTCCTGCGCATCCAGGTGAACAACATTGAAGCCATCAATAACATCAATGATAATACCCTGACGAACAACAAAGAAGATGATGGTAGCGGGCTCTCCACCACGCTCTGGAACGACGATCGCTATCTGATGGTTTTCGACGTCGGCGATTATTTCGCCGGATCAGACGCTCCCGAATGGCCTTCCATGTCCGTGAACTATACCACCGGGCATATCTACGGTGCCTGGTCGAGCTATAACACAGCGTACTCCTACTATGCAATGCCCAATTCGCGTGGCGGTGGAGCTACCCGGATCAACGACAATAACTATGATCCGTCCGAGTACACGGATATCCTCATGTACAATAATGCAACGGATGTACGGCACACAGTTGTACTGGAAAACGAAGACGCGGCCAACGCCTGGCAGGGTCTCCGTTCCAAAATAGACGATGCTGACCCCCGTACGGTCGAATACCTGGGCGGTGGTGCGGGTACCAGTACAAATGCGGTTGCTGATCCCGCCAACCATTCGGATGGAAAAGACGAAATGCTGTTTCAATTCAAGAACCCACGCATCGCAGTAAATCAGGCCGGCGCAGGCACGGCCGACGACGTAAAATACATATCCTATTACGATGCCTACAGCAAGTGTCTCAAATACGCTGCCGTCACGGGCGGTACGGCCACGTTCACCGCCTACTCCACCCATCAAACCGACAACCAGGTGGTAGTGGACGGGTACGATTACTTATCCACCGCGTCGCCCAGTTATAAATACGCGTCCAGCGAGGATGTGGGTTTATGGAACTCCATAGGCCTGGATCCGGATGACGGCGTACCGGTTATTGTTTATTACAGCACTACCAACAAAAAATTAAAAATCGCACGCGGCCAGAATACACAGCCGATCGGAAATTTCAATACTTCAGCACCATATGCGCCTAGCGGAACTCATCAGTGGAACATAGATAGTGTTACATCGAACAACAGTTATATAGGCAGTTACGTAAATATGGTTATCGACAGCAACGCAGCTTCGAGCACTTACGGTGATCTTTTCATCATTAGCTTCCAAAATGCCACTGGCGATCTTGTGTATATCCACGGCCATGACGTGGATGGGACCGGGGCCGGACTATACTATACGTTTGATTCGCCCGTGACCATCGACTCATCTGGAAACGTCGGAACATGGTGCGACATAGCGTTGATGTACAACGGAACCACCGCCGTACCGTATGTCTCATACCTGAACTCCGCAGCGGTCGGCACCCTGGCGGGTCTTAAAACCGCTTGGGTAAGGAGCGGGACAGGGTCCAGCGCCTCTGATTGGGAATACGTTACTATTCCCGTCAGTGATCCGGTCCGCGATCATAGAACGAACATTGAAGCCAGCTTTACCATCAACATCGGCCGTTGGTCCGGAACCGCTAATGGGCCCGCCGATGTCGCTGTTGGTTTTGCCGGCACTTATTTCAATCTGGCGTACAAGATGAAAGAACAATAAAATTATGAATAGATCAATTTTAACACCAGGCCCTGATTTATATCGGGGTCCGGTAAAGAATACTTCTGTGGAGTACAACGGACATCATTGCATTGACCGAATCATAAAAAAATATCTCTTACGGGAAAACGAGAGGAGCAACACATGCGCCTAAAACACCTGCTTGCCATATTGCTTTGTCTGACCATACCTGCGGCGCTTGTCTTCGGGCAGGCGCCCGCCCCTTCTCCCGCCCCCACGCCCGTTCCCGAAGCGGCCGAGGAGAAAGAAAAACCTCTTCCTCCCGAGAAAGCGACCACTGAAGAAAAACTCAACGTTTTCAAGAAGGTCAAGGGCCTGGAGAACTGGGACTACACGTATGACGTTTCGGACCTGGACCGCGGCATGTACAATATCATCATCCAGGCCACGGACAAGGCGGGCAACGTCTTCTACAGCGCGCCGGTCAACATCCTCATCGATCCGGCCAGCGACCTGCCCGTGGTGGATCTCACCAACCCGGTCAACGACATGCGCGTGGGCGGCAGCGTGCTCAACATTGTGGGCACCTGCGCGGACGACGACGCGGTGGACAAGGTGGAAGTCGCCCTGGACGACGGCGAATTCAAACTGGCCGCAGGCAAGGATTTCTGGTCCTTCAAGCTGTCCACCCAGGGCCTGAACGACGGGCGCCACAAAATCACCGCGCGCGGCCTGGACGTGAACGGCGTGGCCGGCCTGCCGGTTTCCCGTTTCTTCATCATCGACACCAAGAAACCCCTCACCACCGTCACCTCCTTTCCCAACGGCGTGCTCTTAAGCGGCGCCCGCGAGCTGGAGGGTACGGTGGAAGACCTGAACGACATGGCCGCCTTCGCCTACAGCCGGGACGGCGGCAAGACCTGGGAGCCCCTGGGCATCTCCTACAACCAGGACGAACGGAAATACCATTTCAAGTTTTCCATCGACACCACCCGGCTGCCCGACGGCCCCAACGTGTTCTGGTTCAAGGGCATCGACCGGGCGGGCTCGGCCGGGCTCTCCGCCTTTCTTTTCTTTGTGGACAACACCAAGCCCGAACTGGCCGTGCTGGCCCCGCTGCCGGACGCCAAGGTCAACGGAAAGTTTTACGTGATCGGCAAGGTGCGGGACGCGGTGGGCGTCCAGTCCCTGACCTGGCGGCACCGCGACCAGTCAGGCGATATCACCCTCATCCCGGGCAATCCCTACTGGTACGTGGAGATCGACTCCACGCCCTACCCGGCCACCACCGCGGAAACCGTCACCTTCACGGTCAAGGACAACGTGGGCAACACGGTACAGGTACCGGTAAAGATCGCCATCGATCAAACCCGGGACAAACCCGTGGTGACCGTCACCGCCCCCGCGGACAAAGCGTCCACCGGGAACACCGTGGACGTCTACGGCTTTGTCCGCGACGACGACGGCGCCGAGGCGGTGCTCTACACGCTCGATAAAAATGAAGCGGTCACCGTGCCGGCCACTGAAGGCTTTGTTTTCCGCCTGACCGGCCTGGACCCGGGCCGGCACACCCTGACCGTATACGCCCTGGATAAAAACAAGGTGGCGGGCGACAAGAAAACGATTGAGTTCACGGTCATGGGCGCGGCTCCCTCCATCGCCGTCCAAAGCGTGGCGTTAAAAACCGACACCCGCGATTTTTTTCCCGGCGTTGAGATCGGCCGGCTGGACAAGGCCGTACTCAAGGGCACCATCTCCGAATACGAACGCTTCAAGCAGGTGAAATACTCGTTTGAAGGCCTGGAGGAGAAAACCCTTTCACCGCGCGCGGGTAAGGACAAGTACGTGCGCGATTTCGACATCCCCATCCCTGACAATGTGCCATACGGTATCGTCCGGCTGACCATCAATGCGGTGGACGTCTTTGACCGCGCCACTGAATTCAAGACCTTCATCCACGTCACCAATTACGGGAAGATCTTCGCAAAACCGGGCATCTACATGGCGGACGACCGCCTGGATCAAGGAACGGTAACCGTAAGCAAGGAGCACCCCCTGGAAGCTTTCTTTGTGGGAGACAAGGTCAAAACCATCACCACCGAACCCGCCATCGCCTCCATTCGCGGCGTGGAGGTGGACGGCCGCATCACCATCGCCCCGGTGGGGGACCTGGCCGTGGAAACCGCCAAAATAAAGATTACCACCGAAAACAATGAGGTGTTTTATTCCGATGAAATCACCTTCACCGGGTCCGAGGAATATTATTCCGA
>CAYQRT010000240.1:0-5145 GCA_964419695.1 uncultured Spirochaetaceae bacterium
GTGCCAATTCTGGAATTGGAAAAGAAATTGTTAATGGTTTATTGGAAAAAGATTTGAAGGTTTATATGATATGTAGAGAATCAGAAAAAACAATCACGTCATATAACAAATTTAAAAGTTTTTTTGTAAATAAAACTATTAGCAGCTGACCTTTCAGATAAAACCTAGATAAAACAGGTAAGTAAAGAACTTCTTAAAATAGAAAAACAAAAAAGGAAAATCACGGTTGGTCAGGCGGTACAATCAATCATCTTGAATGCCCTGGGGTTCAGCATAAAGGGCTCCGGGAACTCTCGGAGATACTCTGGGTGACACGGGTGCCCGAAACCACTAATGAGGCCCAAAAAGGCAATCGCAGAGACACAAAAGGAGGATATGGAGGAATCAGGCATCCACGGTTACCGGTTTCGGGAGATCTCGTCTGAATATGCGGGCGCCAAACAGCGCTGGCTGGTAGTGTATTCCCAAAAAGCGTACGACCGCGAATACGAGACCATGGCCAAGAATACCCTCCGGGAAAACGAAAAGATGATGGGCACAGAGTTATGGCACCTGGAAAATCGCGCTTTTGCCTGTGAAGCGGACGCGCTCAAGGCGGCCAAGCGCTTCAACAGAAAATTGCGGTATCATACGGTGCCATTCGGGACGAGCGTCAAAAATCATTATGAGAAAAAGGGGAGGCCTGATAAAACTACCGCCCCTGCGCTGATCACAAAATCCGGGACGTTGTATCCTTTCGAAATGATACTTTTTCAGCGGTCCCATCATTTCATGGTAACACCGTAGGTGCATCCCCTTCCTACTGTACAAAGCCAGTCATCAATCCAATGGTTTTTTCCACGCATCCAGCCCGTCACAGCCACCCACCCCCTCCCTCCTTATCCCGTGTCCCATCCCGTCTTATACATGTCTTCACTCCTGCTTGAACGCTTTGCGTCGGGGGGTGTATAGTGTGCACCAGCGGGGAAAAGGATCAATGGAAAAGGAAAAAGAACTGCTTTTCATCACCGTCATCGGGCAGGACCGCAAGGGGATCGTGGCCAAAATCTCCGATCTTCTTTTTCGATTTGACATCAACATAGAAGACATCAGCCAGAAGATCATGGGGTCGTACTTCGTCATGACCACGCTGGTGGACATGAAAGACTCCACCAAACCACTGGAGGAAGTGCGGGCCGGGCTGGAAAAAATCGGACAGGAATTGGGCCTGCAGATCCAGATCCAGCACGAAAACATCTTCAAAATGATGCATCGCATTTAAAGGGACAATCAATGTCGTTCACCGTCGATGAAGTCTTTGAAACCGCGGGCATGATCCTGTACCACAATCTCAATATCAGGACCACCACGCTCGGCATCAACCTCAAGGACTGCATCGCCTCGGATTTTAAGAAATTTTCAGACACCGTCTACCATAAAATACACGACAACGCCGTGCGCTTGGTGGCGGAGGCGAAGAAGCTGGAAAGCAAGTACGGCATCCCCATCGTCAACAAACGCGTCTCCATCACCCCCGTGAGCCTGGTCATGGAGACGCACGCCACGCCGGAAAAATACGTGGCCATGGCCCGTATTCTGGACCGGGCGGCCAGGGAAGCCGGGATCGATTTCATAGGCGGGTTCGGAGCCTTGGTGCACAAAGGTATGACCCATGCGGACACGGTGCTGGTCGAGTCCCTGCCGGAGGTGTTCCAGGAGACGGAACGGGTCTGCGGTTTTTTGAACGTGGGCACCAACACGGCGGGTATGAACCTGGACGCGGTCAACCTCCTGGGCGACATGCTCAAAAAGACCGCGGCCGCCACGCCGAACGCGGTGGGCTGCGCCAAGTTCGTGGTCTTCGTGAACGCGCCCGAGGACAACCCCTTCATGGCCGGCGCCTTCCACGGCATCGGCGAGCCGGACCGCTCGCTCAACATAGGGATCTCGGGTCCGGGCGTGGTGCGCAGCGTGGTGGAACAGAACACGGATTGCGATCTGACCCAGCTGTCGGAAGTGATCAAGCGTACGGTTTTCAAGATCACGCGGGGCGGAGAGCTCATCGGCCGCGAACTGGCCAAAAACATGGAGGTACCCTTCGGTATCGTGGATATTTCCCTGGCCCCCACCACGGCCCGGGGAGACTCCATTGCGGACATCATCCAGGCCTTCGGCGTCGAGGCCACGGGCGCGCCCGGCACCACCCTGGCCGTGGCCATGCTCATGGACGCGGTCAAAAAGGGCGGGGCCATGGCCTCGGGCAACATCGGCGGCCTTTCCGGCACCTTCATCCCGGTGAGCGAGGACCAGGGCATGATCGACGCGGTCAAGAAGGGCGCGTTATCCCTGGACAAGCTGGAGGCGCTCACCGCGGTCTGCTCCGTGGGCCTGGACATGTTCGCCGTGCCGGGCGATACAAGCGCGGAAACGATCAATGCCATCATCGCCGACGAACTGGCCATCGGCGTCATCCAGAACAAGACCGCCGCCGTCCGCATCATCCCGGTCCCGGGCAAAAAGGTGGGCCAGTCGGTCGACTTCGGCGGCCTCCTGGGAGAGGCGCCAATAATGAAAGTCAGTGAATTTTCAGCGGCAAAGTTTTTAAGGCGTGGCGGAAGAATGCCGGCACCGATAACAAGCATGAGGAACTAAATCACCCGCTCATCCCAACGGCGTGTTCAAAGCAATCCCCTATCAAATTTGCAGCGCGTCATGTAAAGTATATACTTTCATTGTATTCACACCGCCCTGATGTTGAAACTAATCCGTCATTGAAAAATATATATGGGACGGGAGGGGAGACGGATGTAACAAGGAGTGAGGGGATCTATGAAAAAAGCAATCGCTGGATTAATTACCGTGTTGTTTCTGGCCGCGGGCGCGTACGCGGATGACGGGAGTTGGAACGCCACGTACTCCCTGAGCGAAGGCGCCCTGTACTCAGAAACCGAGAACGGAGACATCACCCTGCAGGACGAGATTCTCGTCTTTGACGGATTCCAATCCGGTCTCACGCGCGCCGCGTTCTTTTTTTCCAATACCTCCGCCAAAGCCGTGTCCGTACCGGCCGGCTTCCCCGTGCGGGTGAGCCTGAACATCGACCAGTATCCCGTACCGGGCGGAGGTCATCAAACGGGTTATTTCTTGAGCATGAGCAAATACGGGCCATCGGGACGTCTGCTCGAAATCGCCCGCGCGGTCTTCGGTCGCTCCCTGAAGCGGGCGTCCGGTCCCGAATTCGAGGATCCCGATCGCTCCGCGGAATATTTCCTGGCCGCGGACGTGGCCGCGCGCCGGGAGGTGAGCGCCGCCGGTTTTCCCGCCTTGTTCGACTTTTCCATCACCCAGGACGGCCGCAAAGTATCTTTGAGCTCCGTGGTCATTGAAGCCGCGCTGGTCTCCCGGACCAAGCAATCCCAGGTCCTGGAGGTCACCTTCCATTTCCGACACACGCTCTCCTTCGCCGCCCGCGCCGCCTCGCGGGTGGACGTACGCTACGCTTCCGACTACCGCGCAGGAGCCGACAACATGGGATCATACATGGAGTCCAGCTACGCGTACGAATACATCCTGGGCACCGGGCGCACCTGGCGGGGTCCGATCGGCCGGCTGTACCTGGCGGTGCCGTTCGCGCTGCATCCCCGACTGCCGGGGCCCTTCCGGCGGCTGGGACGGATGGGGGGCAAGGACGTGTACCTGGCGAAGAAGTACGAGCCCGCACCCGCCGATGGGATATCAATCACGTGTACGGACCGAGATGAAATATCCGCATCATACCTTCAATCCATCTGGTTTGATAGTAAACGGGAGGCCAAGCTTCCCCGACGTCCGGCTCAAGACTTTGTTAACGTGAAAGGGGCCTCATCATGGCTCAAGGACACGGCCGCGGTCTATACCGAGGACGGCGTGATCTCCCGGGCGGGATTCGGTCCGCTTTCCCTGGTCGACGGCGTGCGTCAGACCGCCTGGTGCGAGGGAGTGGCCGGCGACGGGATCGGCGAGTGGGTGAAGCTCGAACTCAAGGAGGATGTGGAAGCCATTGATGTACAGAACGGCTACAACCGGTCATTTACACGCATTGAAGGCAAAAACATAGACCAGTATTACCGACTCAACAACCGGCCCAGGCAAGTGGAAATCGTCTCCACCGACGGCAAGATCAGACGGACTTTGCCCCTGGCGGACGTGACAGCCATACAGTCATTCGATAATGTATACCTGCCCAAAGGCACGTACAAGATTATCATCCGGGACGTGTACCGGGGCACCAAGTGGCGCGATACCTGCCTGGGAGAAATCGTCTTCCATCCCGCTTCATATCTCTACCGGCAGTTCAAAAACGACGCGTTTCTGAAGGCCCACGCCGCCGACGTCGCGGGGCCCTGACAATAATCCGATCGACCGTACCCCTCCCCGGTGCAGGTAAAAGGCATGATTGATTCAGATCAAACGCAGTGCGCTCCACTCCGGTGACAGAATAAGGAGAAGGCGGTGAAGACAATCCTCGAGAAACTCAAACGTCCGGTGGTGGTCTGGAGCCTGACATGAGCATCAAAATGTGAGTTTTTACCCAGGCGACAAGTACAACGCAGGGGCATACTTCATGCGTGATATCATCATCATGAAGTATATGAGATGCGTACATTGGCACGCCGAATTGGCGGCGCCTGTCTCGGAAACGGTATCGGTTAACCATGCTGTGGACCTGGATGGTAACACAGTATATCAATTGTCTTTTGATAATGCGGGCCCCGCAATTTACCTCCCCGCCCGGGATCAGTATATTTACTCTATGAACACGGCCGTATCAAACCGCAAGGCCCGCATCGTCTATTTCTCCCACGGCGGCGGCCCGCTCCCCATGCAGGGGGATACCGGCCACGCGGCCATGGTGGAGTTCATGCGGAACCTGCCCGCGCTGTTTCCCCGGCCGGAAGCTATTGTGGTGGTGAGCGCCCACTGGGAAATGGATGCGGCCACCCTCCTGGGCGCAACCCGGCCGCCCACCTGGCCCTGGGCCGGGCCTTGCGTGCTCTCGCGGTGGAGAACATATTAGTGGTAGGTTCGGGATTCTCGTTTCACAACCCGCGCGCCTTTACCGGAGACGGCGCGCCGCGGCCGGACCCGGAGAACGACGCCTTCCAGGATTGGCTCATCCGCGTCTGC
>CAYQRT010000241.1:0-5126 GCA_964419695.1 uncultured Spirochaetaceae bacterium
ACCCCCTTGGCCAGGTACATGGGGAACTGCGTTTCCAGGTTATTGGGCTCGATGACCGGGCGCGTAAACCACTCGCCTTCTTTGCCGGACCACTGCGTGCGCCACTGTTCGAGGGAGGCGCGATAGTATTCGCCCGTCGGATCCGAGTTCGCCTGCGGCGCCTCGGGAGCGAGAATCGTCTGTCGGCGGAGCAGGACCCGGTTGCGCGGCTCGGGCATCTTCTGGTAGGAATTCGGATCCGGGGGACCGTAGTAGATGCACGCTACGTTGCCCACGATAGTCTTGCCGTCGTACTGCCCGGTGGACTGAAAGTCACCATTGGCAAAGAAGGCCACACTATCCAGATTGGTTCTCTCGAGGACGCTGCCGCCGGACGTCGTCTTGGTAGAGACGTAGGAGATCGAGTATCCGCCGTAGTCAATGATCAGGCCCTTGAAGTCCGCCACGTCCCGCCGGACGCGGGCGCGCTGCTTTTCGTAAATCTCCCGGTTGGAATACCGCATGAGCCAGTCGGCGCAGACCGTGTGCCAGCAGAGGGGATGGCCCTTGAGTGTAAAGCCGTTTTCCTTAAACCAGCATGCGACGCTCCGTAAAGCCTCGGTGTGCGGCCGGCCCTCCTCCGGCTCAAACCGGCCCCAGTAGAAAGGCAGGGTGGCGGCGTTGAAGATTCCCCGCACACGATCCTTTTACTCGTCCACCTGGTCGGGGGTCCACCCTTTGAACTGAATGACAAACGGCAAAAGATAACCGCCGGTGGATCCAAACAGGAAAGAATGGGCCGTCTGTTCCACGGTGATCTCGGCATGGGCCAGGGGCGATCCGTCGGGTTTTCGTACGTTCAGTACGGCTTCCGTGAAGCGGTGCTCGCGGATGCGTTGGGCGGCGTCTGCCAGACAGGGCGCGCTCATAGTGGTGACCTCTTGGGGAGTGATGGGCACCGCCGGGCGGAAAACCTCCCGCGGGGACGGCCGGCGGCGTATTCGGATAATGTACTGAATTTTCAAGAGCCTGTCAGCTGTTTTGTGCAGCCTGGGCCCGTGCGTACGGGCGCGACCGTTATTCGGTCTTGAATTCCGACATGTATCTCACAATGGTATCCGTCGCCTTGTTCAGGTCCAAAGAAATGCGGTTCACCGATTGCACCGCCTTGTTTATCTCGCCGATCCGCGCGTCAATTTCCGCTATGGCGGCGGCGGCGTCCGCCGACTCCCTGGTGATGGAGCTCATTTGATCCGCAATACCCTGTGTCTGCCGGCGCATTTGGTTGGCTTCATTTCTGTTATTTTGGGAAATGGCGTGCAATGACGCCATAACGTCAAGGATTTGTTTACCCCCGATTTTCAATTCAGTCATGCTCGAGGAGATTTCGGAAAAGACCGTGGTCACCGCCTTGATCTGGTTGAATATAAGGTTGAAGCTTTCGGCGGATTCCTCCTTGACTCTGTCGGCGTAGTTGATACCGTCCACAACCCGTGCCAGTACGGCGGCGATTTCATTGGACTGGGCGGAGGTGGATTCCGCCAGCGTTCGTATCTCATCGGCGACCACGACGAAGCCCTTGCCGGTTTCTCCGGCGTGCGCGGCTTCGATGGCCGCGTTCATGGCCAGGAGGTTCGTTTGTTCCGCGATGCTCGAGATCAATTCGGTCGTATCCTGGATGGTTTTCACGCTGTCCTTGATGGAGTCTATGGCGTCGCTCGTGGATTGCAGCTTTTCACTCCCCTCTTCCCCCCGGTGCACCAGTTCATCCGCCGCTGATTTCTGTCTGGCCGCGAGCCCGGCAATGCCGTCGACGCTGTGTATCATTTCCGTTATGGACGCGGACGCCTCATCAACCATGCCGGCCTGACGGTCCACGTCCTGGTCGAGGCTGGCGATTTCATCCCGAAGCCGCTTCACATTGGAATCGGTATTGCCCGCCGTCTTATTAAGGCCGCCGAATGTTTTGGTTATGTCGTCCAGTTTCCCGGAAATCCGGGTGACGGATGTCGAAACATCCACGTTCCCCCTGACCAGCTGATCCTTGAGCGCTGAGTATTGCCCCGTGACGTTCTTTACTTCCGTAATACCGGTTCTCAAATGCGCGATGAAGTCATTGAAATTCCCGGACAATACCCCGAATTCATCCCGGTGCTTAATGTGCATGGTTAACGTCAGGTCGCCCTCCCCCCGGGCGATTTGCCGCATTCGATTGGTTATTTTACCCAGATTCTTGAAAATGGTTAATTGGAAAAAGACCATCTGCGTGACACTGAGCAGGATGATGATCACGGCCATGAAGGACAATATGAACGTGGAAAGATCCAGGCTGGTGTCAATTTCGCGGGTCTTTACCAGTAATAATCCCTTCGCTTTTAATGTCAGATAATCCAGGCTGGCCAGCAAGGCGTCGTACTGTTGCTTAATGGGTCCGGTCAACAGCATATTTTCCGCCCGGTCCAGATCGGCGTTATCGCCTTTGGTCAATTCAAGAAATCGGTCGAACGCGGCGTACCAGTTTTTCCAGTCGGTACGAAATTGCTCCAGGCCGGTGAGAAATTCCGGGTCGTCCCACTCGATCAGTTTTCTAAAATCGTTGAACAACTCCAATACTTCCTGGCGCTTATTGGATTCTATGTACCTTCTCAACTCATTGGCCACCACGTTTCGGTTCCTTAAGGCGTGGAGCATGGAAATCGCGTCCTGGTTCGTCTCGAAGGTTTTGCGTACGGCTTTGTCCAGATATTCGATGCCTTGATACTGGATGTCCCTCAGGTAGGAAAGATGCTGTTTAAATTGGGTGAAGGTGATGAATGAAAAAATCAATAGTCCCAGGATTATGGCGACATATAATCCAAAAACCGCGGAAAGCCTTGTCCTAATCATTCTACCTCAACCGTCCCCTGTATTATATTGCCTCGCACTTCTTGGCCCGGTTACACGTATCCCCCCCCCTGAGTACGGAAATACCGCTCTCTCTTTAATGTTACGAAAAGTTGGAATATAAATCCACTTATATAGAAGAATCTTCCATTGCCCGTGGGGGATGCGAAAGCGGTAGGAATCCAGCCCGGGAAATCCTCCCCCCGCCGCCCCGGCAGCAGATTTTACGGCAGTACATTCCGGCCAGCTTCATACTCTGTGGGAATGGTTTCCGGGCGTCAGTACCGAAATCACGATTCCTGTCCGGGAAGGAGCGGATGAACATATGAGGGACGGAAATAAGGAGAATGACGAAAAGAATGTAAAAAAACACTTTAAGTATTTTAAAGTATATGGTATATTAGCTTACAAGCATAAGTTTTTAACCGGGCATATCTACGAGTGCCGCCTCCACGCGGCGCGAAATAAATGTCGACAGCTAAAGCCTTTGCTCTATCCACGATTGTCGTGGATACATCTTTTAAGCAACCCGTTGCGCGACTTCGGGTGAAGGATTTATTTTATGGGAAACAAACTTTACGTGGGAAACCTCAGCTTCAACACGCGGGAGAACGACCTCCAAACGCTCTTCTCGTCTTACGGCACGGTGGTCTCCGCCAGGATCATCACGGATCGCGATACCGGCAGCTCCAAGGGATTTGGGTTCGTGGAAATGGATTCCGACGCCGCCGCCAGCGCGGCCATTGCGGCCACCAATGGCAAGGAAGTCGACGGCCGCCAGATCAAAGTGAACGAAGCCACGGACAAACCCCGGCGCGACAACAACCGTTACTAAACGCCCCGGCGTTTTGTCGACAGGAAGAGAGCCGTCCCCCGCAGGGCGGCTTTTTTTTATTGGCCGTTGTGTTTGGGGATGATTGATTGCGGTTTGATTATCCTAAACCAGAGGACTATGTAGTTTGTGTCCTTGAAAACCTCCCGGGACTGCGTGTTCAGATAACCGGTTTTCCCGTTATAGGTTACCCGGGTCGGTGCATTGTCCACTTCGATGAATTCCAAATCCGCCGTAGTGTTTTTCTTGTTTCCATGGAATTGAATTTCGCATTGCATTTTCTCACCTCTACCCACAAGTGTACACCATATCCCGCCTTCAGTCATATATGATTTTTTCCCAATATCCCGGCCCAAATTACGGCGGGGCCAGTACGGCCTCGCTGAATGCATGTTTTATGATCAGCCTCCTCCGGGCAGGATGGTGCCTGTTTAGTAAAATCTATGCAGGGAAGAGCAGGTGGCAAGAGAAATATGGACTCAGTGCTGGGTGATACGGAGAAAGATGATTCCTTCCTTTTCAAACACGATCATATCCTTGTTCTTTTCCCTGAACATGAGCGGTTGAGACGTGATGGAAAAACTCGGATTGTTCTTAACCAGATCCGCTGTCCATGTATAGTCAAGAGGGAATGACGTTATGGCCATGCCCTGGGTCCAGACGCGGATATTTTCAGGATCAACCAGGAGTGCCGCCCGGTAGTTCTGGTAGGTGGGCGGAAAGCGCATTGGCCCATGTGCAGCCTGCCAAGGGGCCCCAGGGCCTAATTGGATTTTTCTTTGCCGTTCAGTATCACATTAATTATTTCTTCCTCTGTTTTGGGCACGTCATAATCACCGGTTAACTTACCGGGATAGTGATATACCATCCCGTTTCTTTCATTTTCCCCAAGGCATTCCAAGAGAAAATCGACGCCGTACCGTCTGATGAATGCAGCGAAGGCCCGTACGCGTGTTGTGTTCACCGTACTTTCCTGGCAGGGAAAATTTTCACATTCCCAACACCCGGCCAGTCCCTTTTCCGGACAGCAATGAAAGTTTTTACACCAGTCCTTGTCCCGACAGCCGCCGTTGCGGCATCCGGCGCAGTTGGCATTTTCACTGCACACGGCGCAGGCCAGGGCGCAATAACCGATTCCTTTTTGTCTTTCCATAGAGCGGTGATTCTCCATACCCTTTGGGAGGTGGTGAAAGCAATACCGGCCATTGTACAGGCCCCGGCCGATCCGCTACACCCGGAACTCACCCAGCTTTTCGAAGTCCAGGGTGGCAAAATAGTCATCCATGGTTTCCGCCCGGCGGATTTCCACCACCTCACCGTTCTCACGAAGCAGCAACTCCGCACAACGGAGTTTTCCATTATAGTTGAATCCCATGGCGTGTCCGTGGGCGCCCGTGTCATGGATGACCACGATGTCGCCGATCTCGATGGC
>CAYQRT010000242.1:0-5116 GCA_964419695.1 uncultured Spirochaetaceae bacterium
CGCCTTCAGGTCCGGCGACGTTAACAGCCCGAAATAAAGTTCGTCGGTATACCAGTCGGTGGCCCGCAGCAGCTCGCGCGCCAACTGGTCGTCATCCAATAAAAAGGAGGCCCGCACCTCTTCCGGAATGACGGTGGAGGCGTGGGGTATATGGAGGACGACGGACCATCTCCCCGCCGGTTTGTTCATGCCTGGTCACTCCTCGGCCGGCGGGTCGTACCAGCCGGCCCGTCCCTCAGCCGCAGGCGGGGGACGACCCTTTGAGTTTACCCAGGACGATGGACCAGGCGCAACCCACCCCTGCCCTGACGTCGAGGGCCCCGAAACGGCAGTTCCGCCGGCAGGCGCCGCATTCCATACAGTAGTCGCGGTTGGTGATTACGGCGCGTTTGTTTTCCAGGCGGAACACGCCGTGCGGACAGACCTCCACGCAGCGTCCGCACCCCGTACACTTTTCAGGATCGTACTTCAAGGTCACCACATCGGGAAGGTAAACATCTCGCCGCATCCTTACTCCCTTCTTCCGCCCTTACCTGCCTCAACCCCGCACCGCCGCCGCCACGGCGGGAATGATGAAACACAGGGCGCCCGCGGCCGCGGCGCCGATCTGGACCGGAACGTAGCGGCGCATCTCCGTGACCGTTCCCGAGAGGTTGGTATAGGTGGAGGCGCCGGTAAACCCCATGGCCAGCGTGGACGACGCGGCCGCCGACACCAGTATCCAGGCCGCGCCCTCCACCGCCCCCTTGCCGGCCAGAAGGGAAAAGCCCGCGCCGACGATCACGCCGACAATAAGCCCCTTCAGGGCGAAACTCCGGCCCGGCAGCCAGGGCAGGAGGAGGGGCGTCAGCACGGTGCCGCCCGCCAGGGCCAGGACAACGCCGGCCAGGTTGACCGCCGCCGCCGCCAACGCCCGGGTCACGGAAAACCCGTTGGCCGCCAGGGCGATGCCGGCCACCACCACCGCGGCGATCAGCAGGTACTTGAGCACCCCGGCGCCTTCCACGAAAACAAGTTTGGCGCGGTCGGCCAGATCGAAGCGTACCCGCCGCATCTCCTCGGTAGCCTGGTTACCCCGGCTTAAAAATTCTTTTATATCGGGCGCCCGCACCGGCCCGAAAATCACCTTAAAGCCCGTGGCCCCGGTCACCTCATGGGCGGCCACGCCCGGCGCGCCCAGCTGCGGCACGATCAGTTCGCGGTGGTCAAGCCGATCGGGCAGTCCCGTCTCCCCTATTTTTTTTATAAGTTCCGCGGTCCCGAACGTACCCTTGCCGGCCGCGCACCAGACATTGATCCCCCGGGTATCAAGCACCAAAATCCAGGCGTGGAGCCCGGCCAGCGAGGCGCGCAGCACGTCGAAACTCAACTTGTAGTTGGCGCTCACGAAGACGGGCGTCTTCCGGCCCGGATCACCGAGCGCATACAATCCGGGGGTCACCCGGTAGCGGTTGCGCCGGATGCCCAGCCTGACGCGCGCCACCCCCATCCGGTCGCGGAAACGCATGACCGAGTCCGTTTTCATCAGATCAGCGGCCACCGGGGTGGAGTCACAGGGCCCTCCGCCGCACCCGCAGGACACGCTCTTTTGTTCCGCCATATACCGCTCCTCTCAACAACAGGATATCGATCCTGACACCGCGCTCTTGATGGTTTCCAACGCCTCCAGGACCGCCTGCCGCCTGGCCGGAGAAAGAGGCGCGAGCATGGCGCCCAGCGCCTTCTCCCGACAGCGCACCAGCCGGCGGGCCACGTCGCGCCCCCTGTCCGACAACGCGACCAACACCTGGCGCCGGTCGCGTTGGCCCGCCTTCCGCTCCACCAGACCGTCCCGCACGAGCACGTCCAGAATGCGGGTGGCGGTGCTCACCGCCACGCCCATCTTGGCGCCCAACTCGCTCATGGGCAGGGCGCCGCCTGCAGCGAGCGCCTCCACGGTGAACGCCTGCGGCCAGGTGAGGCCGCAGCACACCTGCTCGTCCCGGTTCAAGAGCTTCAGGATGCCGGTCAGGTCGTGCAGGAGGCGGGAAAATCGTTTGACGGAGACATCGACGGCCATGGAACCCCTTCTTTTATTTGTATTATACAAATATTATAATATACAACTTTTATCAGGTCAAGTCTGTGTTGGCAGGCTCCGGGGCGGCGTCAGCGCGTCAGGCGCAGGTAGAGACGGGAGAGTTTATCCGGCAGCCGGGTGACGTCGGAGAGGATCTGGTAATGGTACTGACCGTAGAGGCGGTTGATATATGCCCTGGCCTCGCGATCGATGGTCAGGCAAAAGGGAACCACGCCCCGGCGTTTGGCCTCCAGAATGGCGCGTCGCGTGTCCTCAATGGCGTAGGGGGAGGTCTCCACGTTGGAATCCGAACCGTAGCCCACGTCCGCGGGGATGCCGTCGGAAAGAAGGAGCAGGAGTTTGGTCTTGGGCGGCAATGCCGAGAGCTTGGCCGTGGCGTGGCGGATGGCGCAGCCGTCGCGGTTGCTGGCCACGGGGCTGACGGCGGCGATGCGCGCCCGGGCGCTTCTGTTCCAGGCGTCCCCGAACTCCTTGATGACGTTGAAAAACACATTGCGCGGTCCGTTGCCCGCGAAGCTGTAGAGGGCAAAGTCATCTCCCAGTGTTTCCAGGGTTTGGGCCAGCAGGCAGACCGCGTCCTTCTCCACGTCGATGATCCGCTCGGCCGACACCCGCTCCTCGGTGGATGAGGACGCGTCGACGAGCACGGCCGCCGCCACGTCCCGCCGGTTGCGGATTTTTTTCAGATAGATTTTCTCTTCCGGCGTCCGTCCCCGCCGGAGATCGATCCCATAATCAACCGCGTCTTGCAGATGAATCTCGTCCCCGGTAAGCCACTTACGCGAAAACTCGACCTCCTCGGGCTTGAGATTGAGCAGTTTCTTCTTCAGGCGCTGGTAGACCGCCCGCCGGCGGCGGAGCACGCCCTCAAAAAAGCCGGGGTCGCCCCCCTCCAACACCCGCTCGTACAAGGTGCAGTATTTCTCACGCGTCACCGACCGGAAGCAATCGTACTCGTCGTACCGGAACACTTTGACCCGTCCGCCGGCCAGTTCCCGCTTCAGGGCCTGGGCGTCCCGCCCGCGCGTGGTGGCCGCGGCCAGATCCACCGCCCGCTCCTTGTCTTCGGTCAGGTTCTCGTGCGTAAACCGGTTGTCCGCCAACGCCAGCAGGTCGGGACTCGAGTCGGCCACAATCTCCGGGGTCAGCTCGATCACGCCCAGGCCGCCCGCCCACGCGCGCAGGTCCACTCGTTTGGTCACGCTCACCAGCGGAAACATATCGAAGAGGATATTGTACATGAGGAACGCGGCCAGGGCCGCGTCCTCCACCGTGGCGTGAGGCCGCCGCACCTGGTCGAATTCCCGGGCGGCCCGGTCCAGGGCCTCCGCCAGCGCTTGATCCGTTATCATGTTTTTATATCGTCCCGCCAGGCTGTACTGCGCCAGTCCTTCCACCAGTGCCTGGAACTTGGCCTGGGAATTGTCTTCCGCCGCGCGCACTTCCGGCCGCCGCTCCCAAAGGAAACCGTTGAGCGCGTCAAGATCCTCGCGCAGTCCGGGGTAGCGCGCGGACAGCCCGGACTCGATCCGGACCGTTTCCACCAGGGTGAAGACCAGTTTGATCAGGTCCGGCGTGGGGAAACTGTAGAAGAATTTCTCCAGCTGCGTTTCCAGAAGCGTGATTGTGCGCAGGCCCGCGAAGCGCGCCTCAACCTCACCGGTGCGCTTCTCCCGCACGTCCACCGCCCGGTCCTTGTACTGGCGGCGTACGTTCTCCATCACGTCCGGCAGCAGCGTGCCGTAGCGTTCGGCCAGCTCGGCGCGGAAGGTGATGCGGGCCAGGTCGAAGCCGTAGGTGCCGTAGGCCACGGTGGCCGCCTGCACCGCGGTGAGGGCGGAATAGGCCCGTTCGTTCCGGAGGCTGTCCGCAAAAAAGCCGAGGGTGGGCGGCAGGAAGACGCTGCGCCCGTCGGTGAACGGCGCCTCCAGTCCGAAGACCGATACGTCCCGACTCACAATGGATAGCCCGCGCCCGGCCAGGCTGGAAGCGTAAATATCAAGCACGGTCTTGACGTCGCGCAGGGCCACGTACTGGAGGCCCAGCATGCGGCGGCTTGACACCGACTCCATTTTAAAAAAGGCCACCCCCTCCTCCACGCGCAGGCTGGACAAGAGGTCGCACCCACGCCTAAGCCAGCGTTCGAACTCCGGCGGCGGCAGAGCCAGCCGGTTGCGCTTGAGGAACGGCAGCAATTCGGGCAGGGAGCCGGGGGTGTGGGCGGCGACGAGGGCCGCCGCTTCCAGGAGCGGGTGAAAAGCCGCGCCGGCGCTGAACACGAACTCCAGGGCCTGTTCGCCTTTGGGCGCGTTCTTCAACGTGTTTTCCACCAGCCCGACCATCAACGGCGCTTCCTTCTTAAGGGAGAGGTTCAGCCGGCCGTAGGCGGCCAGGAAGACGCGGGCAAAGGCAAACCCCGCCCGGGTCAGGGCAAAGACCGTATCGGCGAACTCAAAAAATTCATTCCGCTCCAGGGCGCGGGATACCAGGCCGTCCGGCGGCAGGAGATGATACTCCGAGACCAGGGCCAGCTTGAAGGCCGCGGCCGCGACGTTGCCGCCCGGCGGCGGACGACCGTCCAGGAAAGCCAACAGGTCGCGGTAGTAGTGCAGCAGGTGCGGCTTGCGCTTGAGTCGTTCAAGGTGTTCCGGGTTTCCTGACGGGCGGTTCATCGGAAGATCTTGTCGATAATCATCTCCAGGGCGTCGATCTCGTCCCGTTCGTCGGAGACCGCCTGGGCGATGGCCAGGGAACATGAGCGCTGGGGCGCGATGCCCCGCTTGATAAGTTTGGCCGCGTGCACGAGGCTGCGCGTACTCACGCCCTCCTCCAGGTCGATGTTGGACTGGCGGATGTCGGCGCCCAGGAGCACGAGCTTCTCGGCCACGTCCGGGGCAATTCCCCCCTCCGCGGCCACGATCAGTTTTTCCTTGTCCGCGGGAGGATAGGTGAAGTCCAGGGCCACAAAGCGCTGCTTGGTGGAGGGCTTCAGGTTCTTGCGCACGCTCTGGTAGCCGGGGTTGTAGGAGACGACCA
>CAYQRT010000243.1:0-5093 GCA_964419695.1 uncultured Spirochaetaceae bacterium
CGTGGATGAGATCAGGGGCGGCACCATCCCCCGTGAGTTTATCCCCTCCTGCGACAAGGGATTCCGCAAGTGCCTGGAGCGGGGCAGCCTTATCGGCTTCCCCATCGTGGGCGTCAAGGTGACCATCAACGACGGGGCCTCGCACGCGGTCGACTCGTCGGATATCGCCTTCCAGCAGGCGGCCATCGGAGCCTTCCGCGCCGCCTATGCCAAGGCCAAGCCGGAGATCCTGGAGCCGATCATGCGCGTGACCGTGGAGACGCCGGTGGAGTTCCAGGGCAACGTCTTTTCCAGCATCAACCAGCGCCGCGGCATCATTATCTCCACCACCGAGGACGTCAAATTCTCCAAGGTGGAGGCGGACGTGCCCTTGAGTGAAATGTTCGGATACTCCACCGTGCTCCGCTCCCTCTCCCAGGGTAAAGCCGAATTCACCATGGAGTTCCTCAAATACGGCAAGGTGCCGAATAGTATCCGCGAAGAGCTGATCGAAAAGTTCGCCTCGCGGAAGAAATCATAAATCATTGCGGAGGGGCGTCATGCTCAAGCACGAACTCATTAAAAACAGCCCGTTGCGGATTCTGGAAAAGTCGGCCCACGGCGGCGTGGGCAAGGGCAATATCGGCGTGCTGGCCGCGCGACAGGGCGTGGGCAAGACCGCCTGCCTGGTCCATATCGCCACCGACAAGCTGTTTCAAGGCAAACACGTTATCCACGTTTCGTTTTCCGGATCGCCCGCCCACATCATCTCCTGGTATGAAGACATCTTCTCCGAGCTGGCCCTTCGTCTTAACCTGAAAAACGTCATGGACGAACATGACGAGATCATCAAAAACCGGGTGATCATGAACTTCAGCCAGGCGGGCGCCACCATAGAGATGGTAAGCAATTCCCTCCGCGCCATGATCAAGGAAGGCGGTTTCGCGGCCGACACCATTATCGTGGACGGCTTCGATTTCGCCCAGGGCTCCCCCGCCGACCTGGCCGTGTTCAAGGATTTGGCCCGGGAATTGGGCTTGGAGATCTGGTTTTCCGCCTCCCTCCGCGACAAGGAACTCGCGTTCGACGCCAATGGGGTGCCGGCGGTGCTCACGTCCTATATGGAGCACGTGTCCGTGTTCGTGTTTCTCAAGCCCGACAACGGCATCATCCGGCTGGAGCTGCGCAAGGACCACAATCACGTTCCCACCACCGATCTCCATCTCAAGCTCGATCCCAAGATCCTGCTCATTACCGGGGAGAAGTAGCCGGGCGGCCGGTTCGCGCACCTGCCTTCCGATCCCTGGGATGAATTCAGCGGACTTCTGTCAAACATAAAAAGGAAAAAAACCATCTGAACGCGCCGTCGTGCGGCGGTGCGGGGGGCAAGATTTATTTTGTTTCCGAATTTTTCGACTGGGCGCCCGCGCCCCATTTGAAAATGACCAGGACGATGGCGACCGCCAGTCCCAGGCCCACGAGCAGGGGTTCGATGGGAAACTGACCGGACTCGGTCCGGGCGCTGGGGGAGGCATCGACCGCGGGGGCGACGGTGGAGTCGCCTCGGTCCGCGGCGGGGGCTTTACCCAGGATAGTGGTCCCTTCTCCAGCGGAGGGGGTGTCCTGGGCGAGCACGGCCGTGAGACTGAAGGCGAAGACGATGAAGGCGATGACGGAACTGAAGAATAATGCTTTTTTCATGGCCGGACCCTCCGTTGGCAAGCGGATATCCTGGAACAACCGCATGGCGACAATATTTCGACATTGTGGCGAAAATAAGGAGATTCTCTCCCTGCTTGGGGAGTGAATTCTTACCCCCGGCGCGTCAGGGGCTTGGAGATTTACGGGTACATGTGATAGAGTAAACGCATATGAATCATGCCACCGCCCCTTTTGTCGCCGTCGTCGATGATGAAAAGAACATCCAGGAGACCGTCGCCTTCGCCCTTAAAAAGGAGGGATTCAAACCCCTGACGTTTTCCAATGGCCAGGAGGCCTGGGAGAGTTTTCAGAAAAAGCTGCCCGATCTGGTCATCCTCGACATCCTCATGCCCATGATGGACGGCCTGGAACTGTGCCGCCGGTTGCGCAGCGTGAACGAGGCCCTGCCCATCATCTTTCTCACCTCCAAGGACGACGAATTCGACCGGGTGCTGGGGCTGGAGATGGGGGCGGACGACTACCTCTGCAAACCCTTTTCCATGCGCGAGCTCATTACCCGCGTCAAGGTGCTGTTCCGGCGCATTTCCCATCCGGCCGGGGGAAACGACGAAGGCGAGACGCTGCACGTCTTTGACCTGGAGCTGGATCTACAGAAATATATCGCCAAATGGAAGAACACCCGGCTCGACCTGACCGTCACGGAATTCGAACTGCTTCTCTCCCTGGGGCGCCAGCCCGGCGTGGTCAAAACCCGGGAGAAGCTCATGGAAGAAGCCTATCCCGACAACACCTACGTGAGCGACCGCACCATCGACAGCCATATCAAGCGGCTCCGCAAGAAATTCATCCAGGTGGATCCGGGGTTCGCCTTCATCGAAACCGTCTACGGACTGGGTTACCGGTTCAAGGGAGACTAAACCGTGTCCCGCCTGAAAGTCTTTCTGTCCCGCATCTCCTTCCGCCTGCTGGCGTTCAATGTTTTGCTGGTATTCCTGCCCCTGGCCGGGTTCCTCTTTCTCGACACGTATGAAAAGCAGTCACTGGCCGCCCAGGAGGAATCCATGGTCCAGCAGGGCCGCCTGGTCTCGATCGCCCTGGCGGAACAGGGAACGCTGTCGGAGAAAAAGTCGATCGCGCTGTTGACCCGGCTCAGGGGGCGCACCGTCTCACGCTTGCGGATCGTGGACGGGGAGGGACGGTTGCTGGCCGATTCCAGCGTCCTCTTTGAATCGGACGACGACGGCGAATCTCCGGAGAACGGCCCATCCCGCAGCGGGGAAGAGCCGGCCGCGGTCGATTCCACCGATTGGCTCTATGACGCGTTCACGGGCATTGCCCGTTTTTTCCGAGACCTGACCGGGGCGCCCAAGCCGGAACTGGGCACGGCCGATTTTTATTCCAAGGACAAACCGCTGCTGGGGCCCGAGGTCAAGGCCGCATTGGAAGGGCGGTACGGCGCCACCACGCGCTACTCCATCGGCGAGCAGCGGCGGTCGATCATCATCTACAGCGCCATCCCCATCCCCAGCCGGGAGGAGATCGTGGGGGCGGTGCTCGTCTCCCAATCCACCTACCGCCTGCTCCTGAATCTTTACGAAGTACGGATGGGCACCCTGCGTATCTTCATCTTTTGCCTGGTGCTGGCCGTGGTCTTGAGCCTCTTTCTCTCCAGCACCATCGGCCGGCCCCTGCGCCGCCTGCGCAATGAGGCGGAGGCCGTGTTCGACACCCGGGGACGCCTGGCCCGGACCATCCGCCCCACCCGGCGTCTGGACGAGATCGGCGACCTGGGGCGCACCCTCAACACCCTTACTGAAAGATTGGACACGCACATCCACTTCATCGAATCCTTCGCCTCCGACCTCTCCCACGAATTCAAGAATCCGCTGGCCTCCATCCGGTCCGCGGCCGAGGTGGCCCTGGAGGCCGGCACCAAGGAGGAGCGGCTGAGATTCCTGGACATGGTGATCCGGGACGTGGCGCGCATGGAGCGGCTTCTGACCGGGGCGCGCGAGTTGAGCCGCCTGGATGTGAGCATCGCCAAGGAACCGCGGGACGAGGTGCACCTGGTTCGGCTGGTGGAGCACATCGTGGCCGGCGCGCGACTCCGCCACCGGGAGACCGGCATCACCTTCCGCAAGCCGGAAAAACCGGTAACGGTCCTGGCGCGGGAGGAGCGGCTGGCCCAGGTGTTCGAGAACATTCTGGAAAACGCGGCCGGGTTCTCTCCCGCGGGCGGCGTGATCGGGGTCGACGTGAGCGCGGCCAACCGCCAGGCGGTGGTGCGGATCGAGGACGAGGGTCCGGGGATCCCCGAAGAGCACAAGGAACGGATCTTCGAGCGCTTCTTCACGTTTCGCCCGGAAAACGGCGGTGATGCGCTGCATACCGGCTTGGGATTGTCCATCGTCAAGGTCATCGTCTCCGGGTATGACGGCGCGGTGGCGGCCGGCAATCGCGGGGAACGGGGCGCGTGGTTTGAAATCCGTTTTCCCCTCTATGAAAAAAATTGACGGGCGGTTCGGGCCGCGGGCTTTTTTATCCGTAACAATTGATATTCTCAACCAAATCCGGCATAATATGAAGGCATCCCACAGGCTGACCACAAGAGGGCTTTATGTGATCAGCCATTGAGGAGAGGCTATGGAGATACGGCGACTCATCATTCTCATTACCTGTCTTTCGGTGCTGGCGTGCGCCACGGAGAAACCGAAACCCGGCAAAGGCAACCTCGATTTCAACACCCTCTTGAGCGCCGACGAGAGCACCTTCCTGCCGTTTACCATTGAACAGAAACGGATCGATGAGATCCGGGACCTCTTTCACAAGGACAACCTGCCTATGCGGCCGTGTAAAACCGATTTCGCCGCCAAAATGGTGATCCCGGAAAAGGTCAAGTACAAGGGGGTATCCGCCGGAATCAACGAAGGGATCGTGGCCTCCTTTTTCACCTCCCTCAAGCCCCCGGTCAAGGTGGGACAGGTCCAGGACGGCCAGGTGTTCATCTGCGGGCCTCATCTGACCGCCCTGCTCAAGAAAAGCGGCGTTCTCTCCGAACTTTCCCGCGAAGGCTACACCAACATTGTGGCGCCGTTCAATTACTTTAAGAAGCAAGACGTGCTCATTGAATGCGCCATCAAGGGCGAGGCGATCAATCGGCTGTTCGTGCTGCTGCGCAATCTTTTGTTTGTCGACGGCACCATTACCGTCCGCAAGCTCAAGGAGCGCGAACTGGACTGGTACTGGGCCAGTATCAGCTACGACATCGAGGAGCCCATCTTTATTTTTGAAAACGACCGTCACAAGGTGTTGATCCATTTCACCACGGAGGGGAAGATTTTCTTCCTGGATCTCTACGACACCCTCAACTGGTAAGGCGGGGTAGCCTCGTCCCTGGGGGCCTTAACGCGCCGTCATCCGGACGTCCCGCCCCCCCCCGCACACACCGCGCG
>CAYQRT010000244.1:0-5021 GCA_964419695.1 uncultured Spirochaetaceae bacterium
AAGACCGCGAATGAGAAAAACGATCGCCTTTACGGGCGGCGGCACGGGCGGCCATGTCTTCCCCGGCCTGGCGGTGAGCGAGACTCTCCGCCGGCGCACGGAAGCCGATTTTTTCTGGATCGGTTCCCGCCGGGGAATGGAAAAAAGGATACTCGCCGCGTACGGCTTCCCCTTTGCGGGGATCCCCTCAGGCAAACTGCGGCGTTACGTTTCCGTGAATAATTTTTTCGACCTGTGGCGCACCCTGGCCGGCATCGTGAACGCGTTTTTTATTTTGCTCCGCCGCCGGCCCGCCGTGCTTTTTTCCAAGGGCGGATACGTGAGCGTACCGCCGGTCCTGGCGGCCGGACTGCTGAGGATTCCCGTGGTCACCCACGAATCCGACTTTGATCCGGGACTGGCCACGCGCATCAACGCGCGCATCGCCCGGCGGATCTGCGTCTCCTATGCCGAAACCGCCGCGTATTTCAACGCCCGGCTGAGAAAAAAGACCGTGGTCACCGGCAATCCCGTGCGCGCCGCCATTCTCTCCGGCGATCCCGTCCGGGGAAAACGCCTGGCCGGGTGTCCCGCCTCGCTGCCCCTGGTCCTGGTTTTGGGCGGCAGCCTGGGCGCGGACAGCGTCAACCGGCTGGTCCTGGCCGCGCGTCCGCGCCTGACCGAACGGGCTTTCCTGGTCCACCAGACGGGCAAACCGCTGCCCGGTAATACGGCCTCCGCCGGACGGACGCTCACGCGGCCCTTTTTCCATGAAGAATTACCGCACCTGTTGGCCGCCGCCGACCTGGTGATCGGCCGGGCGGGCGCCAATACGCTGTGGGAACTGGCCGCGGCCGGCAAACCCTCCATCCTCATTCCCCTGCCCGCCATCCAAAGCCGCGGCGACCAGATCCGCAACGCGGCCGTGTTCGCCGGGCTCGACGCCGCCCTGGTCCTGCCGGAAGAAACGGCCACCCCGGACGGGCTGCTTGCAATGGTGGATGATCTTCTGGATAATAAGCACAAGCTGCACCGCATGGGAGAGGCGGCCCGCGGGATCTATATTCCCGATGCCCGGGAACGCATTGTCCGGGAAATCCTCTCCCTGGCCCGCGGACGCGGTTGATACGCGCGCGGCCCCGCCCCTGGCGGCCCGGCCCCGCGCCCGAATCGAGGAATCCATGGCGGCCGTCGACATCTTTTTCATCGTCCTGATCGTGGTGGCGGCGATCCGCGGCTACATCCGCGGATTCGTGACCGAAATATTTTCAGTGGCCGGTCCCATCCTGGCCCTGTTGGGCGCGATCTTCTTCTCCAAACCATTAAGCCGCGTCATCACCCCGTTGTCTCCCCAGGGGGGCGAACTGGGCAATCAGATTATTTCTTTTCTCATCCTGTTCGTTATCATCTACCTGGTCATCTTTCTCCTGCAAAAGGCGCTGCATTCCGCGCTGGAGCACATGCACCTGGTGGGCGCTGATCGGGCCCTGGGCGTGCTGTTGGGGATACTGGAAGGCCTGACCGCCGCCTTCATCCTCACCATCATTCTCGTTCTCGTCCCCCTCAAGGAGACGCACGACCTTCTGAACGGAAGCTTCTTCTACAGCCTGGTGGCTCCGCTTCTGCCTGAACTGCTCACCTTCACCCGCGCCGCGCCGGGGCCGGCCTATGTTTGAGAACATCATCGGGCAGGACGACATCGTCCGCACCTTACGCCGCGAACTCACCTCCGGCGCCTTTCCCCACGCCGTGCTCTTTTCCGGCCCGGCCTTTTCCGGCAGGCTTTCCACCGCCCTGGAAACGGCCCGCGTGTTGACCTGTGCGGAGCGCGGCGACTGGTCGTGCGCCTGCGGTCCCTGCGCCCAGCACCGGCTGCTCATCCACCCCTATACGATCCTGACCGGCCACCGGGCCGCCCGCACCGAATGCCGGGCGGCGCGCGACGCCCTGGAACGCACCCGCACCCCCGCCGCCCGGTATCTGTACCTGCGTGCGGTACGCAAACTGACCCGCCGGTTCGACGCGCACATTTTTCACGCTGAAGAGGGCAAGCGCCGCCAGATCCAGGACGCGCTCCTGTCGCTCGAGGACGAACTGTCCGCGCTGGAACCCGGCCGGCCCCTGCCCGAGAACATGATCGCGGAAAAGTTGTTCACGGCGGTGGAGGGCTTGTGCGATAAACTGGAGGGTTTCCTCCCCAAGGATAATATTCCGATCGCGGTTATCCGCAATATCACCCAATGGGCGTCCTTCACCGCTCCGTCCGCGCGCAAGATCGTCATCCTCGAATCGGCGGAACGCATGGGGGAGGCCTCCCGCAACGCCCTCCTCAAGACCCTGGAGGAGCCGCCCGTGGACACCCATTTCATCCTCACCTGTGAACGTCCGGACGATATCATCCCCACCATCCGTTCGCGTCTGCGCCTCTACCGGTTCCGTCCCCGCGGCCCCGCGGAGACCAAGGAGGTTCTGGCCCGCGTGTTTCGCGAGGACAACCCGGAGTATCCCACCCTGAAAAGCTTTTTCCTGGCCTGGGAGGATATCAACCTGGAAGCCCTCCACGCCGAGGCCCGCCGCTTTATCGAGCAGGCCCTGTCCGGCGCGCCCCTGGCCGCGGCCGAGGAATTCCCCGATCTCCTCCGCCGCGACGCCCCACGGGACCTCTACCGGTATTTTATGGAGGAACTCATGCTCGTTTTCAGCGAGCTGCTGCCCGGCGGACAAACCGCAGCGGCGGACCGGCCGTCCCTGCGGCGCATCGAAGCCTGGACGCGGCTGGTCCGCTCCCGTGCGCGTGATTTCAACGCGCTTAACCTGGCGCCCGCCCTGTTCATGGAAAGCCTCTACACGTCGCTCAAGGAGGCTTCGTGAACAAGTTCATCAAGAAGACGCTGGAGAAGCTGGAAAAACTCGACATCGGCGCCATCAAAGCGCTCTTTGCCCAGCTGGCCGCGGAAAACGATCTCTTGGCCATGGTCCTCCACTCCATGATGGACGGCGTGCTGGTCACGGACGAAAACTGCAACCTTATTCTTTTCAACAAGTCGGCCGAACGCCTGCTGCCGTTCATCGAGCAGGAAAAACTGGAAAAGACCATCTGGACCGTGATCACGGACGCGGAGATCGCCCATTTTTTTCAGGAAAAGCTGTCCGCCCAGGAGAAGGTGCGCGACAAGCTCTTCACCCTGGCCGGCCAGTCCTCCCGCACCGTGGCCATCTCCATCATGCCCCTGGTCAAGCAGGGCAAGATCCAGGGCAACCTGGTCCACATCGAGGACGTCACCGAGAAAAAGTCGAGCGAGGCGCGCCTGCGCCGCGCGGAAAGCCTGGCCGCCCTCACCACCCTGGCCGCGGGCGTGGCCCACGAAATCAAGAACCCCCTGGGTTCCATCGCCATTCACCTGCAGCTGGCGCAGAAGGTGATGAGCGGACAGAAGACCATCAAACCCGAAGCGCTTTCCCGCTATCTGGATGTGATCGGGGAGGAGGTGGACCGCCTGAACCGCATCGTGGTCGACTTTCTCTTCGCGGTGCGGCCCATGAACGTCCAGCTGGAGGAACGCGACGTCAACCAGGTGATCCGCGAGCTTTTGAAGTTTCTCAAGTTCGAACTGGAAAACGCCAAGGTGGGCTGTGAACTCCGCCTGGCCGATGACCTGCCCCGGCTTCTGATTGACGAAAAATACATCAAGCAGGCCTTGCTCAACCTGATTCAGAATTCCATGTCCGCCATGCCCGCGGGCGGCACCATCACCCTGGAGACGTTCCGCAAGGGGCAGGATGTCATCGTCAACGTCTCCGACACGGGCGGGGGCATTCCGCAGGAAATCATGGACAAGATCTTTGAGCCCTATTTCACCACCAAGGAATTCGGGTCCGGACTGGGGCTGACCCTGGTATACAAAATCGTCAAGGAGCACATGGGCGAGGTCAGCGTCACCTCGCGCGCGGGCAAGGGCACCACGTTCACGTTGAGTTTTGCCGTACCGCAGAAGGAAAAGCGCATGCTCTCCGATGCGCGGGAGGATGAATGAAATACAACCTCTTGGTCGTCGACGACGAAAAAAACATCCGGGAAGGACTGGGCCGCGCCTTGGAGATGGACGGGCACAAAGTCTACCTGGCCGCCTCGGGCAATGAAGCGCTGACCGTCTTCAACAAGGAGGAGATCGACCTGGTCATCTCCGACCTGAAAATGGCGGGGCTGTCCGGAGAGGAACTGCTGAAGCAGATCGTCTCCCAGTACCCGACCGTTCCGGTCATCATCCTGACCGGCCACGGCACGGTGGAATCCGCGGTCAGGGCGATGCATGACGGCGCCTATGACTTTCTCACCAAGCCGCCCAACCTGGAACACCTCTCCATCCTGGTCAAGAAAGCGCTTTCCAAACGCGAGCTCTTCCTCCACCACCGCGAGTTGGAGGAGGAGTTGGCGCGCCGCACCCAGTTCCCGCTCATCATCGGCAAGAGCGCGGAAATGAAGAAGGTCTTCGAGGTCATTTCCCAGGTGGCGCCCACCAAGGCCTCGGTGCTCATTACCGGGGAAAGCGGCGTGGGCAAGGAGATGATCGCGGACGCCATCCACATGAATTCGCCGCGCAAGGACAAGGCCTACATCAAGGTACACTGCGCGGCCTTGAGCGAGTCGCTGTTGGAGAGCGAGCTCTTCGGCCATGAAAAAGGCTCGTTCACCGGCGCCCTGGCCCGGCGGCGCGGCCGCTTCGAGCTGGCCAACCTGGGCACCATCTTCCTGGATGAAATCGGCGAGATTAATCCCAATATCCAGATCAAGATCCTGCGCGTGCTGCAGGAAAAGAAATTCGAGCGCGTGGGGGGCGAAGAAACCATAGAGGTGGACACCCGCATCATCACCGCCACCAACCGCGACCTCAAGACGGCCATTGAGGCGGGCGTCTTTCGCGAGGACCTCTTCTACCGGCTCAATGTGGTGAATATTGAGTTCCGGCCGCTGGGGGTCCGCCCCGTTGACATGCCGCTGCTGGTGGCCGCCTTTCTGTTTTCGTTCGGCGTGGATATGGGCT
>CAYQRT010000245.1:0-5002 GCA_964419695.1 uncultured Spirochaetaceae bacterium
CGGGCTGAATCCCGATCAGGCTCCCTCAGACTACGAAGCGTTTATCGCGGCCTGTGAAAAATTGAAAAGCGCCGGCATAGTGCCCATCGAAGCCGGTCTGCAGGGAAATCCATACAGTCTGGATTTTCTCATGAGATGTTTTGTCGCCAACATTTACGGTGCTCATGTCGGGGACCTGGTTACGGGCAAACAGGATTTCAAGAACAACGACGCATTCAAGGAAGCGGTACGCATAATAAAGGAATTAGTCGATAAAGGGTATATCGATCCGGCGGGAACGTCATTGCCCTACTTCGTGGACGCCATTAACAGCTACAAAGCCGGCAAAGGCGCGATGTTTATCGGCTTGATTTCGGATATCGGCCACTGGAAGGATTTTTGCGACGCGCGGGGAAAGGACAACATTGGTTATTTCCCCGTCATTAATATCCCCGGAGCGAACTATGAAAATCTGCAGGTCCTTCAACCTTGCGGTATCGGATTTTCCATAATGACATGGTCAAAGCACAAGGACCAGGCCGCCAAAGTAATTGAAGGCTACGCCAGGGGCGAAGGAAACGCCCTGTGGATGGGCATGACGGGCGCGCTCTCCCCGAACAAGAAACTGGATGTCAAAAAATTGGGATATCCGCTTGTGGATAAAATTCTCAACCAGACGTTCGCGCCCGATTTCAATACCATGCTGCTCAATGAAGACGCGAACCAGAACATGGACAGGTACCTGGCTCAATACTACGTATCAAAAGAAATCAGTGAGAGCAAATTTATCGATTCATTTCAGAAGATGTTGGATAACGCCAAGAACGCCGATTAACATCTCCTCCTGTTTCAATCCGGATATCTTGGAGCCACTCACTCCGGGGTATCCGGAAATATTTTTCCGGGGTGAGGGGTATGAAAGCACGGATAAAAAAATTTCGGGAGACGCGGGATTCGCTTATTTGTATCGCGCCCTTGCTGATACTCTTGATCGTTTTCATCCTGTTCCCCGTACTGTCCAATCTCTATTACAGCCTGACAAGCTGGAAGGGAATCGGCGCGATAAAAGCAATCGGGTTTGAAAATTTCAAAAATATGGTGGAGGATGAAATCTTCTGGACATCCATTACCAATACGGCGATACTCATCCTGTTTATTCCGTTCGGAGTCATGGCGCCGTTGATTCTCGCCGCGATATTACGAACGGGACTGAGGGGATGGTCCGTTTTTCGGGCCATTATTTACCTTCCCAACATTCTCGGCTATGTCATCATAGGACTCATTTTCAACATTATATTAAGGAACAACGGACCGCTCAATTACATACTCGATTTTTTCGGTTTGCATATGCTGTCGGCCGATTGGTTGACGAAATCGGACACGGCCCTGTTTTCCCTGGGCGCCATTTTCGTCGTCTGGATCAAACTCGGGTTCGGATGTATTTACTTCCTGGCTTCCATGTCCTCAATTGATGCGAGCCTGTACGACGCCGCCGACATCGACGGGGCCGGCTGGTGGGCCAAATTCTGGAACGTGACGGTTCCCTCAATTCGTTTTTCCATAGAATTTTTCGTGGTGCTTTCCTTTATCGAACTCTTCGCCAGGGCCTTCCCGTTTATCTACACGTTTTCCCGGGGCGGCCCGGGTTTCGGGACATACACCTTGGAGTACGGAATTTACAGCGCCAGTTTCATCGGCTTCAAGGTCGGTTACGCGAGCGCCTGGTCCGTCGTACTTTTTATCTGCTGTTCCGTCATAGCCGTATTTCAAGTGCGATTAATGAGGGGTAAATTATAATGCAACGTGTCAATGAACGTCGCGTCAACAGGTTGTTTCCCAAGGCAATGATGTATGTGATCCTCGTCATATGCGCGGTCATCGCGCTCTATCCGATCTATCATGCATTAATCACAAGCTTGAAAACAGAGTCCGAATACGTGCAGAACAGGCTTTCCATACCGGCCGCGCCCACGGCACAAAATTATTCGTACGTGCTTATCGAGGGCAAATTACTCAAGTATTTTTTAAATAACTGTATTATCATGCCCGTCGCCCTGGCCGGGTATCTTTTTGTCTGCACCACGGCCGGTTTCGCGTTCGGGAAGCTGAGGTTCCGTTTTCGGTTGCCTATTTTTCTGAGCGTACTTTTTTTGATGATCTTTCCTCAAATGCTTCTCTCCGTCCAGATTTTTCAGATTTGCCGGGCACTCCAATTGCTCAACAGCTATATCGGACTCATTTTGGTGTGGATCGCGTATTTCGCGCCGTTCGGCACGTACATCATGACTACCTTCTTTTCTTCCGTGCCGTACGAGCTGATAGAATCGGCGCGCATGGACGGGGCGAATACGCGCCAGATACTTCTCAGGATAATGGTCCCCATCTCCATGCCGATGATCGGTATCATTTCCATCATCGGATTTCAATCCATGTGGAATGAGTTTATCTTCTCCCTGCTGTTGCTTCAGAATGACGAGATGCGCACCATCACCCTGGGCATCGGTATGCTGCAGGGTCAATACGGTCTGGATGACACGAGATTGACCGCGGCGATCATCGTCGCGTCCTTCGTACCCTTCCTGCTGTTTATCTTTTTTCAGAAGTACATCTCAATGGGTGCCTACGCGGGCGCCATAAAGGGATGACGGGTATCGTCAGCGTGGGGCCATGGAACATGTACATGCGCCGTTCCACCAGGCACCCCGGTTCCCTGACTCCCCCGATCCGTTGCGCGCTGCGGGCCGGCACGGGACGCGTGCAGGAGATTTTTTCATATGAAACAACATAACCGCTTTATTTTCGACATGCTGGATCAAGATGCCCCCGGGGCGTCCGATGAGAAAATCTGGTGCGCCGGAAAGCCGGAATCGGTCGTTTCCAAAAACGGATCAGCCGTTATCCGGCTTCCGTTTCAAGCGCGGAAAACGAGCACCATATTCCTCTCTGCGGACAAAGAGGGTGAAGAAAGATCACACGAACTGATCGTTCGCTGTTACGGCGATTCGGTGATGCGGGTGACGTCATCGTTCGGCGGCGCGGTGCCCGCTGACGCCGGGAATCCGATGTTCGAATGGGCGGCGGATATGAAACAAGAATCCCTCAGGGTAGTCCGGGCTGACGGGGGATACCGGATTCTGGATGATCATGACGTGCCCCGGATGACGGTTCATACCGGCGGGTATCCAATCAGCCGCTGGAGCGATCTCCAGCCCGAACCGCAGGACGCGTTCGAAGCGGTCGTGTATCCCGACGGGAACACCGCGGTTCCTTTTATGGCATACGACAACTTTTTTCCCCATCAACCCGAATCCATCAGCCTCGGGTATGTCTCAAGGAAGGGTACCCCGGACAGGTGCCTGTTTTCCCTTCACGCGAAACCGGATGAAAAATTCGCCGGGACCGGCGAACGATTCGCGGGCATGAATTTATCAGGCCGGACCTTGGTCCTTGAGAATACGGACGGTCTGGGTGTCAACAACCGGCGCGCGTATAAAAACGTGCCGTTTTACGTCTCAAGCAAGGGATACGGGTTGCTCGTGATGACCAGCGCCCACGTCCGCCTTTCCTTCGCCGATATTTCCACGCGCGCCGTACAGGGGCTGGTTGAGGATGACGTCCTTGATCTCTTTTTCATCGGGGGCGGAAGTATTGAACGCATCGTGCGCAATTACCGGCGTATTTCCGGTTTTCCGAATCCGGTTCCCGATTGGTCTTATGGCACCTGGATGAGCCGCATGACGTATTTCTCCGCGGATGAAACCCGTGACATTGTGCGAAAGATGCGCGAACAAAAATTTCCCTGCGACGTCATCCATCTTGACAGCGGCTGGTTTGAAAAGGATTGGAAATGCGAGTGGGAATTCAGCAAGAAGAATTTTCCCGAACCGGCGCGGTACATGAAAGAAATGGCGGATCAGGGGATTAAAATCAGTTTGTGGCAGCTCCCGTTTATTGCGAAAGATACCATCCATTATGAAACGGCCGTTGAAAAAAAGTATATTGCGCAGAAAGGTAAAAACATATCCTTGAGTTCCTGCTTCAGCGCGGTCGAATTCAGCGGCACCATCGATTTCACCAATCCCGCCGCGGTCACCTGGTATCAAGGACTCCTGAAAAGATTGTTGCTCATGGGCGCCGCCGTGATTAAAACCGATTTCGGCGAGGCGATCGAGGAAGATGCCGTTTATTTCGGGCTTCCCTACAAGAAACTTCATAATATCTACGGTTTGTTGTACCAAAAAGCGGCTTATGACGTCACCAGGGACGTTAAGGGGAAAAACGACACGATGATCTGGGCCAGAGCCGGGTGGATCGGTTGCCAGCGATATCCCATTCACTGGGGCGGGGACTGCGCGTCGTCGTGGGACGGCCTGGCCGGTACCATCCGCGGCGGGCTGCATATCGGGATTTCCGGATTCGCTTTCTGGAGTCATGACATACCCGGCTTTCATGGCACTCCCAGTTTCATGAACAGCCGCCCGGAAAACGACGTGTATATGCGCTGGACGCAAGTCGGGGTATTTACCTCGCACCTGCGCTATCATGGGTCGAATATGAGGGAACCGTACGAATTCCCGGCAATCGCGGATCTCGTTCGCCGGTGGCTCAACCTCCGGTATGCCTTGATACCGTATATAATCCAGGAAGGACATAAAACGACCACATCGGGATACCCGATGCTCCGCGCGCTGATTTTTCACCACGGGGATGATCCCGTTTGTTGGCACATCGACGACGAGTATTATTTCGGAGACGCATTTTTAATAGCTCCCGTGTTGAACAGCGAAGGCGTCAGGGACGTCTATGTGCCCGAAGGCGATTGGATCGATTTCTGGTCCGGCGAAGAAATCAGCGGTCCGCGATGGCTTAAGGGAATACACAGTCCGCTTGAAACAATACCCGCTTTTGTGAAAAAGGGCGCGGTGATACCGGTCTATCCCCACATCGTCCAAACCGTAAAGGACATGGATTTTTCTAAAGTCAAACCAATGGAATTCAACGATTCATATGCGGGTTTTTCCGC
>CAYQRT010000246.1:0-4970 GCA_964419695.1 uncultured Spirochaetaceae bacterium
GCCTGTGCGAGCGGGAGGGCGTGCACAAGGTCTTTGTCGACCACCTGCTCCGCATACAGCGCCTGGTGCAAAAACACGGCCGCCGTATGATGTTCTGGTCGGACATCATCCTCCAGCAGCCGGATCTGGTAACCCGACTACCGGCGGATGTCACCGCTTTGGATTGGGGGTACGAGGCCGATCACCCGTTCGAGCGGGAGACCGGAATTTTGTCGCGCGCCGGCGTACCGTTCTACGTCTGTCCCGGCACCTCATCCTGGAACTCGCTCACCGGACGCACGGCCAACGCCCTGGCCAATTGCCGCAACGCCGCGATCAACGGCCTCAAAAACGGTGCGATCGGATTGCTTGTCACCGACTGGGGCGACAACGGCCACCACCAACCCTGGACCTCCGGCGTCACCGGCCTCCTGGCCGGCGCGGGCAACGCGTGGGGCAGTACACCTCACGACGATGACGCCATCCCCGGCGCGGCCGACCGGATCGTCTTTCACGACCGGGCGAACATGATGGGCGCGGTCTGCCACGACCTGGGACGGGTGCACGAGATCATCCCCGGCCGTATCCACAACAACTCACCACTCTTCCTTCTTCTTTTCAAGGATACCCCCCTGGCCCAGATGCCGGGGCTCAAGGCTTCCCACCTGGCGCAGTGCCAGAAGAAGTTGGACGAAGTGGAAGCTCGCCTGTCCGCCTCCCGGCCGGCGGGCCGGGAGGCGGACATTGTGATTGAGGAGACACGGCAGGCCATGGCCCTGGCCCGCTGCGCCTGCCGTCGCGGCCTTCTCCTGCTGCGGGACCGAACCGCGCCGACGGCCGCGGAACTGGCGCATGAATATGAGACCCTTATGGAACGCCACCGGGCGGTCTGGCTCCGGCGCAACCGCTCCGGGGGCCTGGAGGAGAGCCTGGACTATTTCCGGAAAAGGCGGGATGAATTGAGACCCTGAGCGGCCATGAATGAAAGGAAACACAGCGAACATGGGTGACAAACAGACGATCAATCTCACTCCGGTGGAGCGGAAAGCGCTTGCGGAATCCCCGTTTCAAATCATCTATCCGCCGGAGGAAAAGATGCCCGCGTTGGTGGTGCGCAATTTTCCCGCGTTGGGTCGTCTAGCCGCCATGCGCTTCATTGAATGGGCGCAGCGGCATCCCGGCGGCGTGGTGAGCCTGCCCACGGGCAAGACCCCCGAGCACTTCATATCCTGGGTACGGCGTCTCCTGGACACGTGGAACAAGCCCGCCACCCGGGCCCTCTTGGAGGAGGCGGCCGTTGACCCCGCCCGCAAGCCGGATATGAAAAGCCTGCACTTCGTGCAGATCGACGAATTCTACCCGATCGATGCGGCGCAGGAAAACTCTTTCTTTTATTACGTCAACAAATACTACATTGACGGGTTCGGCCTGGACCGGAACAAAGCCCTGCTCATCGACTGCAACCGCATCGGCCTGTCCCCGGGAGAGACGCTGGCCGGCGTCTGGCCGGACCTGACGGTCGACCTCTCCCTCCGGCTCCGCCACCCGCACACCGCGCGCGAGCAGCTCATGGCGCGCGTGCTGCAAGAGGTGGACCGCTGGTGCGGCGCGTACGAGGAAAAAATCCGCGCTCTGGGCGGCATCGGCTTCTTTTTGGGCGGCATCGGGCCGGACGGCCACGTGGGATTCAACGTGCGCGGGTCGGACCACCATTCCACCACCCGTCTCACCGGCACCAACTACGAGACCCAGGCCGCGGCGGCCACGGACCTGGGGGGCATGGAGGTTTCGCGGCGAAGGCTGGTCATCACCATCGGCCTGGAGACCATTACCTATAATCCCGATTGCACCGCCGTGATTATCGCCGCGGGCGAGGCCAAGGCGGGCGTGGTGGCGGACGCGCTGCTGGCCGAGACTTCTCCGGCCGTGCCGGCCAGCGCCCTGCGCCGACTGCCCAACGCCCGCTTCTATCTGACGCGCGGCGCGGCGTTGCGGTTGACCGCGCGGCAGGCCGACCTGTACGTTCGGCCGGAATCGCCTTTCCCGGACGAGCGGGTGGAAAAAACCCTTATCGACTGCTCCCTGGAACGCGGTAAGCGGCTGGTCGATCTGACCGAAGAGGACGTGCGCTCCCATATCTTCGGTTCCCTCCTTCTCCAGCGCCGGCCGGGGGCGTTGCCGGCCCTGGCCGGCCGGGTACGCGACGCGCTCATAAGCCGGATCGAGGCGGGGGCGCGCGTCCGTACGGACACGCGCTTCCTCCACACCGAACCGCACCACGACGACGTCATGCTCGGCTACCTGCCGGCCGTGGTGCGCCATGTGCGTTCGGCCACCAACATCCACTACTTCGCCACGCTCACCTCGGGCTTCACCGCGGTCACCAACGCCTACATGGTCCGTCTCCTGGCCGACCTCGACTCCCTGATCGACTCGCCGGAATACCGGCGGCGACTGGAACAAGGCTATTTCCAGCCCGCCGACGTCTCCTCTTGCAACCGCGACCTCTGGCGCTACCTGGACGGGGTGGCGGGCAACGATGAGGAAATCCGGCGCGACGGGGCGTCCAGAAGGCTGCTTCGTAATCTGCTGGGCGTGTATGCCGATAAAAAGCCGGACGCCCTGCGCGGGCGCATCGTGGCACTGCTCACCTACTTTGAGAACGCCTACCCGGGGAAAAAGGATCCTCCCGACATTCAAAAGCTCAAGGGCATGTGCCGCGAATGGGAAGCGGAGTGTCTCTGGGGCTATTTCGGCTGGAACTGCGATCATGTGATGCACCTGCGCCTGGGCTTCTACACCGGGGACATCTTCACTCCCGAGCCCACGGCCGACCGCGACGTGCCCCCCGTGCTGGAGGCCCTGGAACGAATCGAACCTGACGTAGTCACCCTGGCTTTCGATCCGGAAGCCAGCGGCCCGGATACCCACTACAAGGTGCTGCAGGCCTTGACCGAAGCGCTCAGGCGTTACGGGCGGAAGCGCGACCTCGCTGCGCTTAACGTGTGGGGCTACCGGAACGTCTGGTTTCGTTTCCACCCCAGCGAGGCCAACATCTATATCCCGGTCTCTCTCAACATGTTCTCGGTCATGGAAAGCGCCTTCCTGAATACGTTCGTCTCCCAGAAGAACGCCTCGTTCCCCAGCTACGAATGGGACGGGCCCTTTTGCGACCTGGCCCGCAAGATCCAGATCGAGCAGTACCGGACAATGGTCACCTGCCTGGGCCGGGACTGGTTCTACGACCACCCCAGCCCCCTGATCCGGGCTACGCGCGGGCTGGTCTACCTGAAAGAGATGACGGTGGATGAGTTATTCCATTACAGCCGGCAGTTGAAGCAGGCGACCGAGAACGCCTGAACGTTCCCACGACGGCCGGCCTTTAAAAATGAGCGTCCAACCCTATCCCGATATGCACCCAGGTGGTCCCGTCTATAAGGGGATGATTGAACGGGGCTACGACATACAAGGTGAACGTGGTGAGTTTCCACGCGTTCAGGTAAATCCCCGCCCCGCTCGAGAACAGGAATCCCTGTTCGTCGTAATAAATGTAGTTGTAATACCCCGAATCGAAAAAAACGTAGAGACCGGGTGTAAACACGTCGATGATCTTGAACTGGGGCAGGTTGAGCCGGAACTCCGCGTTGACCACGGCTTTGAACAGGCCGTCGAAACGGGCGTCCTCGTACCCGCGCACCGCGTACCCCAGACCCTGGCGTCCGCGCAAACCGCCGAAACTCTGCTGCACATTGATGGGGATGGACGTCCCCCCGCACCAGTCCACGGAGAAGAAACCGCCCAGGTAGGCGGAGAGCAGGTTGAATTCCGCGGACGGATCGATGTCGAACAGGGGCAAAAATCCCTTGGCCGTCAGGTTAAGCCGGACGAAATCGGCCCGGCCCCAGGAGTAATTGAAGAAAAATTCCGGCGCCCACTCCGCCGATAGCTCGGCGTACACGCCGCTCAATTTCCAGTGCGGATCGTTCTTGTCCAGGTCATTGTAACTCATGCCGATGAGAAAGGAATTCTGCAGGAGCCCGGCCGCGTCGGGCAGCCCTGAATCGAGGATCAATTCCTGCTTGGCTGGGTTATTCACCACGTAATCGACGCGCATCTTGTAGAATAAAAAGGCTTCCAGAAGATTGAATTTGAGCCGTTCGTTCCAGACCAGCCCCTGGGCGATGCCCAGGTCGAACCGGCCGTTGATCCGGTCATACGTAGTGTCATCCGGCGTGTATCCCCCGCCGCCCGTGTACAGGTGGTTGGCGGGATCGCGGAAGTAATTGAGCCATTCGTAGCCGCCGCCCAGGGCCACCCACAGGATGGTGTCCGGGTTGGGCGGCACGGTCAGCCCGCGATACCCCAGGTAGACGTCCGCGCCCAGGAGGCGCACACCCAGATCAAAGAGAACGGGAGGTCGCGGCGCGGACGCGTCCGACTCACTCTGGGCGGATACCGCCGCCGGAGCGGCCAGCGCGCACCACAGACATAAAAACAACCGGTAACTCATGTTTACTCCTCATCCTCGATTGTAAACCACAACCCGGGGGAATTTCATCACTTTTTTTACTCCACTGTTATTATTATGGACTCCACAATATGGAGGGCCGTGGTCAGGTCGTCCACGTTGGCGTCGATGTCGCCGGTCGTGCCGGTTACGCTTCCCTTGCCCGCCAGCCGGGCCTGCACCGTCCCCGGGGAGGACGGATCCACCTCCGCCGTAAAAACCACCGCAGGCTGGCCCACGTCAATGGTATGGAGCGGATCGTCCGCGGTCAGGTCCGCCCGGTACGTCGCGTTCCAGTCCGTCGAATGGTTGAACTCCAGGAAGACGCGGATTTTTTTTCCAATGGGGGCAGGGGCAAACTCAATGGTGCATTGCGCGCGGGGTGAAGCGGCCGTGATCGCGTCCGGCAGCGGGTCCTCCTTCACGGGCATGTACAATCCGTCCGGATAGATGACTCCCCGCCGGTGGGACCAGACGGGCAGGG
>CAYQRT010000247.1:0-4960 GCA_964419695.1 uncultured Spirochaetaceae bacterium
GCCATGCACAATAAATTCCGGCTTTATTATAAAAAAGAAGCGTTTTTTTTACCAATTGAACGTTTTTCCGTCCTTCAATCCGGTGATACCCAGCCATAATCGACAAGCACCCTTTCAACTGTCCTTAATCCAGCGCATGACGAAGTCATCCACCGCGCGGCACGACAAACTAGCGTCATCCCGAGCTTGTCGAAGCCACCCTTCGACCACCCTGCGACAAGCTCAGGGCGACACGAGCTCATTGGTTGAGAGGTACAAACTAGCCGGCACCGGCCGGCTGAGGGGAAAGTGGTGAAAATGAATAGTTGTCTTGACATCTTTACATTTTATCTATATTGTGGGCTTATGACCATCAACCGCAGTTCCCCCCTACCCCTCTACCTCCAGCTGGCGCAGATGATCCGCGAGAAGATCGAACGGGGAGAGTACGCCTGCGGGGAGCGCATCCCTTCGGAACCGGAATTGGTGCGGGCCCTGGGCATCGGCCGTCCCACCATCCGTCAGGCGATCGGGCTTTTAGTGCAGGAGGGAGACCTGGAACGGCGGCGGGGTTCGGGCACCTACGTGCGCGAAAAGGAAGCCGACATCGACCTGTTTTCTCTGGCGGGTACTTCCAGTGCCTTCGGGCAGAAGGGCATCAAACTCACCCAGCGGCTGGTGAAAAAGATCTCCCTGGTCCGGGTCCCGGAAACGCCCGGTCATCCCCTGGCCGGGCGGAACGCTTATTTTTTCTCCCGCCTGAGTCTGTCCGGCGCAGAGCCCGTACTCCTGGAGGAAACCTGGCTGGATCCTATCCTGTTCAGCGGTATAGACAAATACGATTTCGCACGCATCTCGCTGGCGCGCATCGTGCGCGACAGATACTTCCTGACTCCACGCTCTTTCCGGCAGACGTTCCGGGCCGGGACGGACCGCGAACGCGGAGCCCTCTTGAAAGCGTGCCGCAATGAGCCCCTGCTCCTGGCGGCACGCACCATTAATTTCCCCGACCAAGCGGCCGGTATTTATTCGCTTATTTCCTGCCGGACCAACCGGTACACGTTTTCCCAGACCCTGACGGGTCGGGTATAAATCATTCCGCGACAGCGGCCGTGGTACGGAGCGGGTCCTGTCGGTGATGGAGGCTTATCATGCAATACGGCGCATATTACGGCGCATACGGCGGGCAATTCCTGCCGGAGATTCTCATCGCCACCATCCGCGACCTGGAACGGGCCTTTGACGCAGCCCGCTCCGACGCCGGGTTCCTGGCCGACTACGAACGGGTGCTCTCCACCTATTCCTGTCGGCCTACGCCTCTCACCCCGGCGGAGAACCTCTCCCGTCATTTCGGCCGCGGCCGCTTCTACGTGAAGCGTGAGGATCTGAACCACACCGGCTCCCATAAACTCAACAACGTCATCGGCCAGGGTCTTTTAGTCAAGCGCATGGGCAAGACGCGCGTTATCGCCGAAACCGGGGCCGGCCAACACGGCGTGGCCACGGCCACCATGGCGGCTCGCTTCGGGTTCGACTGCACCATCTACATGGGCGAAGTGGACGTGGAACGCCAGCGCCCCAATGTCTTCTGGATGGAGCGCCTGGGAGCCACCGTGGTCCCGGTCACGACCGGTACGCGTATTCTCAAGGACGCCATCAACGAGGCGCTGCGTGATTGGGTCTCCAATATGGATTCCACCCACTACGTGCTGGGCACGGCCTGCGGCGCCCACCCCTTCCCGTCCATGGTTGCCTTCTTCCAGTCCATTGTAGGCCGGGAGGCGCACCGTCAAATTATGGAGGCCGAGGGCCGGCTGCCCTCCCGCGTCTATGCCTGCGTGGGCGGCGGCTCCAATGCCATCGGTATTTTTCAAGGGTTCCTGGACGACCCGGTGGAATTGGTGGGCGTGGAAGCCGGCGGCGAGGGTCTGGATACGGGCCGCCACGCCGCCCGCCTCTCCGGGAGCGACGCCTCACCCGGCGTGGCCCAGGGCTACAAGACGTTCTTCCTCCAGAACGGCGACGGCCAGATGCGGGAGACGCACAGCGTGGCCGCGGGGCTCGACTACATCGGGGTATCACCCATTCTTTCTCACCTGCGCGACCGGGGCCGCGTGCGCTTTACTTCGGCCACGGACAAGGAGGTCATGGAAGCGCTCTCCCTGGCGGTGAAAAAGGAAGGCCTGATTCCGGCCCTGGAGAGCGCCCACGCCTTTGCCGGCGCCTTCCGGGAAGCGGACACATTGAAAGAAGACGACATCGTCATCATCAACCAGTCGGGCCGGGGGGACAAGGACATCTTCACCGTGGCCGACGCGTTCGCCGATCCGGCCTGGAGCGAATTCATTAAAAAGAAAGCGGAGGGCCCCCATGCTTGAGACGTATATTCGCGACCACCTGAAAAAGAAAGACATCCTGCTCATGACCCACATCGTCATCGGCTACCCGGACCTCAAAACCTCAGCCGCCACGGTGCGCGCCATGGTGGAGGCGGGAGTGGAGTTGATGGAGCTGCAAATACCCTTTTCCGAGCCCATTGCGGACGGTCCGGTCATTGAGGAAGCCAATCAAAAGGCTCTGGCCGGCGGCGTCACCGTGGACGAATGCTTTGCGTTCGCGTCCCAGTGCGCGGCCGCCCATCCCATCCGCTTCCTGTTCATGAGTTACTACAACATCCTCTATAAGCACGGCATACCGCGCTTCGCGGAGCGGGTGGCCGCGGCCGGTCTCGCGGGCTCCATCGTGCCCGACCTGCCCCCGGAAGAGGGGGCCGGATACCTGGAGGCCATGCGCGCCCACCGTCTGGATCCAATCTTCCTCTACGCGCCTTCCACGCCCGCCAAACGCATGACATCAATAGCCAGGGACGCGAGCGGCTTCATGTACTGCGTGGCGCGCAAAGGAGTCACCGGCCTGGACACGGCCTTTGGCCAGTCGGTGACCGATTACCTGGCGCGGGCGCATCAGGCCACGGACCTGCCCCTGGCCGTGGGCTTCGGCATCAAGGAGAAGAAGGACGTGGATTTTCTCACCGGCCAGGCGGAGATCGCGGTGCTGGGATCGGAGATGATCAAAGTAGCGCGGGAGCGGGGCCCGGCCGGGGTGACCGCCAAGCTGCGCTCGCTGCGGCCTTAAGGGGAAGAGGCAGACTGAAACGCGCGTCCCCCTTCGATAGACTCAGGGTAACTGTCAGGCCGAACTTGGCGAGGCCCAATCAACCACCCTGCTATCTCCCTGCAACAGGCTCAGGGTGACCGGGGGCCGGGCCTGTACAGACCGTCCGGCTTTCCTTTATACTTCCGACTGAAAAAACTATGTCGATCGTCCCTCAATCACGTACTTCCTGGCTCCTGCGCACCTTTGCGTCCCTGAAGTTTCCCAACTTCCGCTTCTGGTTCGTGGGCCAGCTGATCTCCCTCTTCGGCACGTGGATGCAGACCACGGCCCTGGGGTTCTTCGCCTTCGAGCTCACGCATTCCAAGGCGTTCCTGGGCACCGTGGTGTTCGCCATGGGTCTGCCCACCCTGTTGTTCATGTTCGCCGGGGGCATGGTGGCCGAACACGTTCCGCGGCGCCGGCTCATCATGATCACCCAGACCAGCCTCATGGTGCTGGCCGCCTGCCTCTCACTACTCACCTTTTTGCATCTGACCACCCCTGCGCTCCTGGTGGTCTTTGCTTTGTTAAGCGGCGTAGCCAACTCCTTCGACGCGCCGGCCCGCCAGTCCTTTCTTCTGGAGATGGTGGACCGGGAGACCCTCTCCAACGCCATCGCCCTCAACTCCGGCATCTTTACCACGGCCACTGCCGTGGGGCCGGCCTTCGGCGGTATTCTCTACGCCTTTTTCGGTCCGGCCTGGTGCTTCTTCATCAATGCGGTATCCTTCGGAGCGGTCATTCTGGCCCTGGGATTGATGAGGATCAATCCGGTTAAGCGGGAGCGTCCCCCCTTCCGGCCGATCAAGAACATCCTGGACGGCTTGCGTTACATTAAAAAAGAGCCGCTCATCCGCAGTCTCATTCTGTTAGCCGCGGCGGTGAGCGTCTTTGGATTTTCCATCTTTACGCTTTTTCCCGCCTGGGCCGTCAACATCCTGCATGGGGACGCGGCCACCAACGGGTTCCTCCAATCAGCGCGCGGCGTCGGCTCCCTGGTGGCGGCGTTCCTGATCGCCGCCATCGGGCGGGTCACCTTCCGGGGCAAACTGATCACGGCCGGCACCTTCGTCTTCCCCGGGGCCCTGATCGTCTTCGCCTTCATCACCGTCCAGCCGCTTTCTTTCTTCTTCGCCTTCATGGCCGGGCTGGGCATGATGTTCGTCTACAACCTGGTCAACGCCGCCATCCAGGACCGGGTCAAGGACGAATACCGCGCCCGGGTCATGAGCGTCTACAGCCTGACCTTCTTCGGACTCATGCCCCTGGGCGCCCTGGCTCTGGGCGCCCTGGCCGACGCGGTCGGATCGCAGGCCGTAGTGGTGGGATCATCGCTCATGCTCGTGGGCATCGCCGTGGCCGTACTGCTCCTGGTGGACCACATCCGTACGGCTTGAAACAGACTCTCCCAGATGCTATGGTTTGAATGAGCAAATGATGCAGGGAAAAAACCGCCTGCCGTCGGCATCAACAAATAACCGTCCATAACATTGCGTGAAACCAACGCAAAAATCGATATAAAGACATAAGGGAAGTCAGCACGCCTTCCTCGAGCTTGAAAAAAAGGACGGTTTCCCATGGATACCCCCCCCCTCCCTCCCCAGTCGTCAACTTCCGGTGCGGGCGGTAACGGCCCTTCTCCACGGCCGAATTTCTTGATCAGAATTTGGCTGGTGATCGGACGCTTTCTTTCCGTCGTCTTCGGCCGCTTCCAGGTCAGGTATACTCCCCCCGTCTGGGTGAAGCAGGGCAAGGCCGGTGTGGCGCGCGCGGCCCGGGCCGTCAAAAGCGGCGTCCTGGATCGGATAACCGGCTTCATCAAAAA
>CAYQRT010000248.1:0-4954 GCA_964419695.1 uncultured Spirochaetaceae bacterium
CCAGCGCCCCGAAGAGCGACGCGACCACGATGCCGCCGGCCACGGCCGCCCAGAGGGGGACGAAGGCGGAGAGGGTGATGGAGACCATGGCCCCCACGATAACGAACTCTCCCTGGGCGAAATTGATGATGCCGGTGGAACTGTAGATGATATTGAAACCGATGGCGACGATGGCGTAGATGCTGCCGCGCGTGAGTCCCGCCACAATATATTGGAAAAACGTCTCCAACCCCGTCATAAGCGACTTTCCAATATTGAGTGGTCATGCGGATTTTGTCAAGCAAAATAGGCGGACGCTGAAGCGACGGCGCCGAGGTCACGGCCGGAAAAGCGCTGTGTCACGCCTCATACTCCAGAAAGAAATAGGCGTTGGCGTCGCATTCGAGGCCCGACCCCGGCACCTGGAACGGCCGATCGCAGGTGAGGACGTCGGTAACGCGGCCGGATTCGTCGCGTACCACCTCCACCTTGCGGGAAACGGGCAGAACCCGCCTCACCCGGCCCGCACCGTCGGTCAAGGGTACCCTCTCCCGGCTGCGTTCCACCAGATACCGGTTGTCCGGACCGATCTCCCGGACGTACTCCGCGATCAATTCCCCGTCATGGTAGGATTCGGTCCGGGAAATACGGCCGTCTCCCTCTTTCCGGTAGAGGGTATGCCCGGCGGGAACCCCGTTTTCCAGAAGCGCGCTTTTCACCAACTCGGATCCCTCGTACGTATAAAGCTCCCTGATTTCCCGCTCTCCGTCACGCGTTACGGTTTCCAGCAACACCCCGGCTTCGGTATAGAGAAACTCCTCCCGCACCTCGCCGCCGGGCCCTCTGGTTTTCTTCCAGGCCACCTGGCCGTCGGGGCGATAGCCGTACTCATACCGCGTCTCCACACCGGCTTCCCGGGTTAAGATCACGTCGCCGCGCTCGTTCTTCTCCCGGCATTCAACCACCTCGTCATCCGCATCATATTTGCGGAAGGACGTCTCCCGACCCGTACCGTCGAGGTCATACTCCTCCCTAAAGTCGCGCGTCCCGTCCGTGAGGCTTTCCCGGCTGTATCCGCCCTCCCGGTACCGGTAGACCGTCTCGGTGCCGGTGCCGGTCTCCCGGTAGCGTTCCTCCTCCCGCACCAGACGATCGTCGGCGTAGTCGAAGCGCCGCTCCACGGTAATGGCGCCGTTGACGCATTGCTCGGCGCAGACGAGCCGGCCCTTGCCGTCACAGGTGAGGATCTGGTGCAGCAGGCCGTCCTCATCCAGCTCGTCGGGACGGGGCGAACCTTCGTACACCAGGCTGTACTCGTAGGCGTGATAGAGGGGGATGCGGTAGACATAGGTGACGGACACGGCGACCTCCGGCGGATCGTCCAGCGGGCTGTTGTATGTCGCTTAGGGCAACACCGCCAATACCCGGGCGATCGTCTCCACGTTGGCCCGCCCCAGCATGGGATAGAGGGGGAAGAGCACACAACGCAGCAAGAGCGACTTGGCATTGGGAAACGTATTGTACACATTGTCGTCCATGGCGATGATTGTTTCACTGAAGGCGGCCCGGGTGTCGATTCCCTTCTTCTTCGCGTAGTGGCGCACGTCCTTGAGGCTCGTTTCCACAACCACCGGAAAAGAAAAGCGGACCGCGGTCCCGCCCTCGGGCTGAACCAGGGAGGGATGACGCGAGCGCTGGAGGGCCTCGTCGAACACCCTGCCCATCTCGTGGCGGGCTTTGAGGAAGACGGTCAGTTCGCGCGTCTGGGCCAGCCCCACCGCGGCGTTCAGGTCCGGAAGCAGGGTATAGTCCGGATTGTTGTCCAGAAGTTTTTTCAGTGCCTGGGCGTCCGATCGTTTGCGCACCAGGACCAGGGCGCCGCCGCCCGCGGTGATGATGTTCTCCTCGCTTAAGGCAACCACGGTGATCGTCCCGCCGCTGCCGGCGGGAGCGTCCCCCCACTGCGCTCCCAGCGCCTGGGACACGTCTTCAACGACCTTCACTCCCGACGAGACAAAGGGCGCCACGTCATAGGTCATGCCCAGGGTATGGTGCAGGACCACCGCCTGGGGGGAACGATCCAGGACCTTCCGGAACTCTTCCGGCGGGACCAACCCGGAAAGGGGATCGACATCGACGAATATGGGCGTGAGTCCCAGAGTGGAAAGTACCGACAGGTAGACCGCGGGGGCCAGGGGAGAAATCACCACCCCGTCTCCGCTCCGGAGTCCCAACAGGTCGAAACTCAGTCGGACCGCCTGGTAGTACCCGGCCAAAGCCGCGCCCCCCCCGGCCTTGAGCCGCTGGGATATCCCGTGGACGAACTCCTGGGCGTACAAGCCGGGAGCCAGCCGGTCGGAGACCATGCAGGAAAGGACGCTGTCCATGTCCTTCCTTTTCAGCGTCGGTTTGAAAAGAGAAATCATCATGTACCTGTTCCGGACCTTACGAGTTAATGGTGCTCAACTGCTGCAGTTCTTTCGGATTGAACAGTTTTTGAATGTCGAGGATAATGACATATCCCCCCTCTTCGTTGACCACACCCTGGATATATTCCACACCGATGCCGGAGATCATCTTCGGCGGCGGCTGGATATGTCCGGCATCAATTGTAACGACACGGAGAATTTTGTCAATCATGATGCCCAGGATCATCTTGTTGATCTCGATAATCACGAATCCGGAAAGCAGGGTATCGTCATCGCTCATCTCCACCTGTTTGAACATGAAGCGCTTGTGCAGGTTGATGATGGGGGTCACCACGCCGCGCAGATTGAGGATACCCTCCACGTAGGGAGGGGCATTGGGAATTTCGCGTACTTCGCGCAGCCCGACAATACGCTTTACTTCCATGATATTTATCCCGTACGTCTCCTGGCCGAGTTGGAACGTCACCACCTGGAATTGCGTCTGTTTGTCCATGACTTACCTTCCTTTGGCTCCCCGCCCGTCCACCAGCGGCACAAACCGGCAACCAAGCGTTTCTTCAATCTGGTACTTTTTCCCCAGGCGGCGCACCACCGTCAATTCCTGATTTTCCCGGTAATCGCCCACGGGAACGACCATGATGCCGTTGTCGGCCAACTGGTCCTTCAAGGCCGGGGGGATGACCGGCGTCGCGGCCGTCACCATGATGCAGTCAAACGGTCCCTCCGCCGCCCAGCCTTCCCGGCCGTCACCGCAGCGGAACGCCAGATTATCATAGCCCAACGCCTTGAGCAGCCGCTCGGCATAGGACAGAAGCGGCTCGACGATCTCAACGGTATGGACCTTGGCCGCCAGCTCCGCCAGGACGGCGGTCTGATACCCGCTGCCCGTCCCAATCTCCAGCACCTTCTCATGTCCCCGCAGCGCCAACGCCTGCGTCATGTAGGCCACGATATACGGCTGGGAAATGGTCTGTTCGTACCCGATCGAAACGGGATAATCGCCGTAGGCCATTTCCCGATGCTTGCCGGAAATGAACAGGTGGCGCGGGACGGCCCGCATCACTTCGAGCACCCGGGAATCGGTGATTCCCCTCGGCTGGAGCTGCGATCGGACCATCGCCTCAGCCCGCTCGTTTTTTAAAAATTTTCCCTTCACCGTCCGTATCCCGTGTCAGGGCGACCCGTTGTCCGCCGCCCCATAATAGATTCTAATGATTGCATCCTGAAACATCAATAATTATTTTTTTTAAGCGACGGGCGGCCGCACCAGGCCGATATTTCCGACGTGGCCCCGGCTAAAAAGCGCGGGACCCCGGCCGCCCCCCTTCAGGGTTTGACAAGCCCGGGAAGGTTTTTTTTCACCACCTCCTTCACCCGGCTCCATTCATCCAGAAGACCGCCGAACCAACCCGCTGACAACAACACGTCGATATAGCGGTACAAATTTCTCGCCTCCCGCCGGGCGTGTTCGCGAAACTCCCGGAGCGCGTTACGCCCACCGTTGTCGCTGACCACACGGAAGCTGACGGCCGGCACAGAGGCGCGCAAAGCGCATAAAAACACGGCCGCCGTTTCCCAGTTACCGCCGGTTGCACGGAAAAGTTCATATAAGGACTCCCTGATCTTATCTAAATTAATGAGGATTTCTCCCGTGGCCTGGGCGCCTTCGAGCACGCGTAGATCCAATTTTTGAGCGCACGCGCCGGCCCGACACACCAGGGTCTCCCGGGTTTCCCGGGGCAGAAACCTGAATCCAGATTCCAGCTCCATCTCGTCCATTTTCTTGGTGGGGAGGCCGGACCCTCCGATATCAAACTCATAACTTTTAGTAGACAGTATAATGTCTCCGATGGCGGTCACCGGACCCAATCCGGCGCAGGTTCCGCTATCCACAATAAGCGACGGCCCAATGGCCCCGATCAAAGCCGCCGTGGCCTGGGCAGACCGGGCTTTACCCGGTCCGGTCAAAATACAATACACCTGTATCCCGTTTTTTTCACCAGTGCACAGCCGGCAACCGGCCACGGCCTCATTTTCACGTAAATCCAAAATGTCGCGGGCGGCTTTATATTCGATGGGAATGGGGGCGCACAGAGCGATTTTTACCGACATGTACTTATCTTTCGTGAATCCGGATTATGTCTCTATTATGATGCCCCCCGGCTTTAAAATCAACTGGGAAACCATTTAAAACGCTATTTCAGTATAAGATTGTACCCATTTGGGCAAAAAAAAGGGGACAGAAAGCTCTGTCCCCTCTACTTCTTATAAACTTAGAAGCAAGGAAAGGAGGAAAACTTACTTCCAAGTCGTCGTTCACTCTTTCTACTATAATTATAACACTATCCGGAAAAAAATGTTACAATATTTACAGTTATTTTTTTAAAACCGGTATATTTCCCGGGGAGATGTCATTCAGAGCTGAGAACATTTTATGAGCTGGTACCGGATATTCCCCGGAAGTCATGTTGGGGGGGCGGTCGTTCAGATGAAAAAATAGCTTGGCAACGTCCTACTCTTCCGCCCCATTACAAAGCAGTACCATC
>CAYQRT010000249.1:0-4941 GCA_964419695.1 uncultured Spirochaetaceae bacterium
CATTACCTGGCTACCTGTTTTGAGAAGAAGCAGAACGGCTTCCAGGTGAAGGAAGACATTAAATCACTGATCAGGTTCGACTACCATAACCTGAAATTCGACAGCGGGTTGTATAACGTGGATATTCTCTTCTGCCGCAACGTCATCATCTATTTCGACGAAGCGGCTCAGAAAGCCGTCATCAACCGGTTCTGGAAGATCATGAGCCCGCATTCCTACCTGTTCCTGGGCCATTCCGAGTCATTATTCGGCATGAACACGTCGTTTGAATTCGTGAAGACCGACTGGTCGATCATCTACCGCAAATTCACGGAATCGCGGGAGAAGAAATGATGAGGGAACCGATCCGGGTACTCATCATCGACGATTCCTCCCTCATGCGCAAACTCATTTCCAGCTTTTTCAGCGGTACGGCTGACATTGAGGTGATCGCCACGGCCATGAACGGCCGTTTCGGCCTGCACAAGATGGAGACCCTCTCGCCGGACGTGATCATTCTCGACCTGGAGATGCCGGAGATGAACGGCATTGAATTCCTCAAGGAAAAGAAGCGCCGCGGCGCGGACACGCCCGTCATCATTCTCTCCTCGCACGCCGAGCGCGGGGCCAAGGTGACCATGGAGGCCATTGCCGCCGGGGCCTCGGATTTTCTGCTCAAGCCGTCCACCGACCAGGGCCAGGCCCTGCCGGACGTGAGCGGGCACCTGGTGCAGCTGGTCAGGATCTACGGCGCCCTGGCCCGCAAGAAGACGCGTCCCCTGCCCCAGGATCGGGAAACGCCGGTCAAGCCGTTTCCGCCTCCCCGGCCACCTGAACCCCCCACGCCCAGAAGAACCCCCCGGCGCCGGCCCGAGCGGATTGAAGTCATTGCCATCGGCGTGTCCACGGGCGGCCCCAATGCCCTGCGCACCATCCTGCCCCAACTGCGGCCGGACCTGGACATCCCCGTGCTCATCGTCCAGCATATGCCCCCGGGTTTTACCGAGGAATTCGCCTACAGTCTGAACCGCATCTGTGACTTGAAAGTCAAGGAGGCCGCGGAGAGTGATGTGATCTCCGGAGGCCGGATTTTCATCGCCCCCGGTGACAGGCACATTATAGTCCGGCAGCGTCCCCTGGCGCGGGTCATAGAACTGGACGACTCTCCGGCCCGGCACGGGCATAAACCCTCGGTCGACGTGCTCTTCGCCTCGGTGGCGGACGTGTATCACAATCACGCCTGCGCCCTGATCATGACGGGTATGGGCAAGGACGGCGCCGAGGCCATAGGGGATGTGTATGAAGAGGGCGGCATCACGCTGGCCCAGGACGCGGATACATCCATCGTATTCGGCATGCCCAAGGTGGCCATCGGGTACGGCTACATCCAGCGGGTATTGCCCCTGTCCGACATCCCGTATTTTCTCAACCGGATCAACGAGAGGGAACGGACGCCGGACTCTTCCGCCGACATCCTGTCGGGCTAGCAGGTTGTTGAAAAAGGTTCCACTGTTTCAACAACCTGCTCGCGCCCTCGTTCCGCCGGGCCGGCCGCCACACGGACCGCGTTTACCGTAGTTCACCCCGGGGTTGGTATTTCTCAACCACTTCCGGCCAGTCTTTCTCCTTCCGGACCAGACGGCGCAGGAAAAGGAAAAGATAGGCGGCGACAAATCCAGCCACGCCGCAGATGATCCTGACGCTTTCCGCCGGAGGCGGGGCCGCCAGCGTGGGCACGGCGTACCCGCCCAAGAAGACAAGCAACGGAAAGATGAAAAGCAGAAAAGCGGCAAAAATCGTCTTTTTCGGAGCCAAGTACACGACCACTACGTCCCCCACCCGGAGCGGCAGATCCTTCCGGTTGATCGCGTCGATCGTCTTGGCGCTTTTAGTGCCGAAAAGCGAACACGCCTTGCACCCGGCCGCGCCGTTTTCACCGGGCCCGCCGCCGCAGGTCGCGCACGATTCGTCGGTTGTTATCACCAGCGAGAGTTTCTCCCGCTCAATCCCCACTATTCTCCCTATTTCCCTCATGGAATACCTCTTCACACCGGCGCTTGACCGTTTCGATGGACCGGGCCGCGCCGTCGTCGTCGATCTCCACCACCGCTCCCTGCAGCTCCAGGTGTTCGCACTTCACCTGCGAATACTCGTGGATCTGGGTCAGGTACTTTCTGATTTCAATCTCTGAATCGAGACCGCCCACGGAGTAGCTGTTGCCGGTGCGGCCCGCGTCGCAGATCACGGCCGTTCCGCCGGCCATGATGCGCGCGTCCGCGGTCAGGGCCTTGGCGTGCGTGCCGATCACGGCGGACGCCGTTCCCGCCAGGTGGTGGAACATGGTGTATTTCTCCGAGGTGGTGGCGGCGTGAAAATCCAGCACCACGCGCGGCGTCTGTTCCTTGATCTTTTCGACCAGGGATTGGGCGGCAAAAAACGGGTTACCCAGGTGGGTCCGGTCGAACCCGGCCATGCCCAAAAGCGAAATCACCCCGATTTTGCCTTGGGGCGTGTCGTAGATCATGAAGCCGCGTCCCGGGTTGCCGTACGGGTAGTTGGCGGCCCGCAGCATGTAGGGGGCCCGCGCGATATGCTCCACGATGTCGCGCTTGTAATAGATGCATTCGCCGCCGGTGATCACGTCCACGCCTAGACGCCGCAGGTAGATCGCGTGGTTCTTGCCGATACCGAACCCTCCGGTGGCCCCGTCCCCATTGGCCACCACAAAATCAATGGCCAACTCCTTTTTAAGAACGGGCAGGAGGTGTTTCACGCAGAACACGCCGCATTTGCCGACAATCTCTCCTATAAAAAGCACTCGTATCGATGCCAAAGACAACTCCCTGTTAAATTCAAAATAATGCAATTATACCGGGGTGTAAAGCAAGGGCCGGAGCCAAGGAACGCCCAGCGCTTACGTCCGTTCGGGCTTGAATCCCATGCCGATGAAATACGTCTCAAACGATTCGCTGCGCGACGCCTGCGGTTTGAAGCCCCGGGCCGTGGTAAAACACCGCCGCAGGGTATCCAGCAGTTCCCGCTCGTCCGCGCCCTGGAAGATCTTCACGGCCAGGTGCCCCTTGTCTTTGAGCGTCAACCGGGCGATCTCCAGCACCCGTTCGGCCAGGGCCATGGACCGGGCGGCATCCACCGCGCGGGTGCCGGTGGTGGCCGGGGCCGCGTCGCTCAGGATCAGGTCATAGGGCGCGCGGGCCTGGATGCGTTCCAGTACGGCGTCTTCGAAAATATCTCCGCAAATATACTGAAAATTACCGGTACCGGCCGGAACGGATACGGCCGGGGCCAGGTCCACGCCCGTCACCTCTCCCCGGCCCTTCATCTTTTCAAGCAGGAGCTGGCTGAAGCTGCCGGGCGCGGCGCCCACGTCCAGCACGTGGGCCCGGGGTGTGAAGAGGGGAAATTTTTCAAGGATCTCCCGCAGCTTGAAGACGGAACGGGCGGCGTAGCCCGCGGCCTTGGCTTGGCGGCCGAAGTGATCCTGCGGTCTGGGCATGGGGGAAGCATACCAAATCAAGCCCGCCCGGCACAAGGCCCAGCCTACCCGGATTGACTTACCGTGCGTTTACCCGTAAGTTGGTACCCATGCAAAGGCCTTTGTTTTTTCAACGCCCCTTCCCCTACGCGTACTACAACGTAACGCTCATCATCGTCATTCTCAACGTCCTGGTATTCCTGCTGCGTTTTTTCGCCCAGAATATCAGTGAGGCGTACGTAAGCCTCCACGATCCCGCCAATAATTTCTTCGCGCTCATCACCGATCCGAACGCGTTCTTCCAGCGACCCTGGACGGTTTTCACCTACATGTTCCTCCACGCCAACGCCATGCACATTATCTTCAACATGCTCGCCCTCCTCATCTTCGGATTCATCGTGGAGCGCAAGATGGGCAGCCATGAATTCCTGCTCTTCTACCTGTTGACCGGCACGCTTTCCGGGCTGCTCATGGCCTTCCTTTATCCCGTTTTCGGCTGGAGCGGCCAGATCGTGGTGGGGGCCTCAGGCGCCATTTCCGGCGTGCTGCTCGCCTACGCCGCCTTCTTCCCCATGAACAAACTGCTCATCTGGGGCATCATTCCGGTGCGGGCCTATATCCTCGTATTGGGCACGGCCGCCTTTTCGGTCATCGCCAATATCTTCGGGATTATGGGAAACGTGGCCCACCTGGGACATCTGGGCGGCTTTATCTTCGGGTTTCTCTATTTTCTGGTCCGGCTGCGCATAAATCCGATCAAGGAATTCATCCAAGCCCGTCGATATTCTAGTTAGGATGCGAGGTTTTCCTTCCCGTCTCTTGACATTGGCACTTTTCCTCCTTATACCGGGCGCGGCCCTGGCGGCCGACGATCTTCTGTCGCTGGAGGTCTGGTGCGAACTCCAGCCCCTGGACTTCGAGCACCCGGACGCGAATGATTCGTTAAGCCAGGAAGCGGCCTTCCGCCTGCTGTTTGAAGAGGCGCGCCAGGTGGCGAGCGGCATGATCTACGGCTACCGTTTCACCTACATCCCCTCAGATAAAGCGCGCGGCGTCAAGGAATTCCTGGAAGTGGCGCCGTTGGCCGAGATCCGGACGGGCGACGCGCGCCTGCGCCTGGTCTCCCGGGACGTGGAAGACAACCGGTTGTACGGACGGTTCACCTATACACTGGCGGACTTTCAGCGCTTGAGGCGCGCCAGCTGGCGGACCATCGCCCTGCCCGCGGCGGGGGGCCGCGGCGAGGGACGGCTCCCCGCCCGCCTGGAGGGCAAGAAAACCGCCCGGGATCAGGCAATCCGCGAGGCGGTCAGAAACCTGCTCCGTCCGCAGGTATACAACAAGCCGCGCGAGATCAAGGGAGAGGTCCTCCTCCTTGACTGCCCCCTCACCTCCATTGCGGCGGCCACCTACCAAACCACGGTCAAGGTCCTCATCAACGTCAAGGAAATCGTTCCCTATACGGTCTA